>JBEGNG010000008.1:0-21293 GCA_041182645.1 Planctomycetota bacterium | reverse complement strand
CTGCTCCATGCTCTCGCGGCGTGCGCCGGGCCGCGCACCGGAGAGTGCGTCTGCGGCCATCACGATCGGCGTGTACGGCGTCGTCGACGGGATGTCGCCGTGGTGGCCCGCGACGGCGTTGAGCACGGCTTCGTTGCGTTCGCCATGGCGCACCAGGAAGTCCCGGCCGATCGCCGGGTGCCCGCCCTCCATCTCGTGGTCCATCGCCTTGCCGAGGTCGTGCAGCAGCCCGCATCGGCGGGCGAGCCGGCCATCGAGCCCGAGCTGGTCGGCGATCATCTGCGACAGGAACGCCACCTCGATCGAGTGGCGCAGCACGTTCTGGGCGTAGCTCGTGCGGAACGACAGGCGGCCGAGCGCCTCGATCACGCGCGGGTGCAGGTTGCGCACGTCCGCCTCGAGCGCCGCTTCCTCCCCGGCCTTGGTGATGCGCTGCTCCATGTCGCGCCGGACCTGCGCGACCACGTCCTCGATGCGCGCAGGGTGCACGCGGCCGTCGGCGACCAGGCGCTGCAGCGCTTCCACGGCGATCGCCTGGCGCACGCGGTCGAAGCAGCTCACCGCGATCACGCCCGGGGTGTCGTCGATCAGGAGGTCCGCACCCGTGGCCTTCTCGAGCGCGCGGATGTTGCGCCCCTCGCGACCGATGAGCCGACCCTTGATCTCCTCGTTGGGCACCTTCACCGTGCGCACCGTCGACTCGCCGACGGTCTCGCCCGCGAAGCGCTGGATCGCCATCAGGGTGATCTCACGGGCACGGTCCCGGGCGTCGCGCTCCGCCTCGACGAGCAGGTCGTGGCGCACCTGGGCCGCCTCGTGCTCGCTGTCGCGACGCACCTGGTCGAGCAGTTCCGCGCGGGCCTGTTCGCGGCTCATGCCCGCCAGGGACTCGATCCGCTGCCTGAGTTCCGCCAGCGCGACCTCGCGCTCGGCCAGGGCCGCGGCAGCCCGTTCATTCGCCTGGGCCGCGGTCCGTTCGCGTTCACCCACCCGCTGGTCACGCTCGTCGAGCCGTCGTTCCCGTTCGGTGAGGGCGCCCAACCGGGCATCGACCTGCTGCTGGGTGGTGCGCAGTCCCTCCTGGCCCTCGCGCAGGTTCGCCAGCGCGACGTCGATCTCGCGGTCGATCTGCGCACGACGCTCGGTGATGCGGCGTTCGGCCTCGAGTTCGAGTCCCTTGGCGGATGCGGAGGCCTCGGCCCGGGCCGTCTCGAGGATCGACGCTGCCTGCTGTCGGGCGGCCCGCAGCGATCGGGAACCGATGAACCGCGCGGCCAACGCCCCGGCCACCGCGCCGACGACGGTGCACGTGCCGGCGAGGACGAGCATGGTCGTCGTGGAGATGCCTGTACCGGCTGGCTCGAGCATCGCCCAAGCGTAATCGACCCACGCGATCAGGCGCGGGCGCGCCGTAGAATGCCGGCATGTCCGGCGTGGTCCAGCGATTGCTTGCGCTTGCACCGACGAACCCGATCGCCGTGCGCGTGGTGTCCGGGGCGAGCCGCCGGACGCGCCACCTGCACCTGCGCGCCGGGTACCTGGGCCTGATGGCCACGATCCTCACGCTCGCGCTGCTCTTCACGGGCTCCGAGGGGATGCGCGGCCTGGCCGCCCGCGGCGCCCAGGCGTTCACGCTGGTCAGCTACGGACAGGTGCTCGCCATCTGCCTGCTGACGCCGGTCTTCATGGCTGGCGCCATCGCGCATGAGTCAAGCCCGCGCACCTGGGAGATCATGCTCACGACGCCCCTCTCGAGCGCCCAGATCGTGCTGGGGAACCTGCTCGGGCGGCTGTTCTTCGTGGTGGCGCTGCTCCTGAGCACGTTCCCGCTCTTCGCGGTCACGCAACTCTTCGGCGGCGTGAGCGGCGGCTCGATCATGGGCTCGTACGCGATCGCGGCCTCGACCGCCGTCCTCGTGGGGAGCATCGCCATCATGCTGTGCGTGACCCGCGTCGGCGGCCAGCGTGCGGTCTTCGCGTTCTACGTCTCGGTCGTGGCGTACCTCTTCGTGACCTACGGGATCGATGCCGGGCTGCGGCAGCAGGTCGGCACGTCGCTCGATGTCACGTCCACCACGGTGGTCACGCCGCTGAACCCGTTCCTCACGCTCGAGGTGCTGCTGCGGTCCAATCGCTACGTCGTGCCTGCCGAGGGCGGATTCTGGATGACCCGACCGGTGGCGGCGCAGGCCTTCCTCTTCCTGGGCCTTGCCGTGCTGCTCATGGCCTGGAGCGTGCTGAGGGTGCGCCTCATCGGTGCCAACGAGCGCGGGTCGCTCGGGCGCGTCAGGCAGGGGGGCGGCCGCCCGGCGAGCGAGGTCTGGAACAACGGCGTGGCCTGGCGCGAGCTGCATGCGCGCAACCAGGGGCTGACCTCGCTGCTGACGCGATGGGGCTTCCTGGCCATCGGCGTGGCGGCTGCCGCCGTGCCGGCGATCCTGCACGCGCGCGGAACGCTGAACGATGCGGGGTTCCCGGTGGCGGTGCTCATCGTGGTCGCGGCCGAGAGCGTGATCGTCGCCCTGGCGGCACTGAACGCCAGCGCCACCGCGGTCACCAAGGAGCGCGAGGACGGCTCGCTCGACATCCTCCTGACCACGCCGATCGATCCCGGTGCGTACCTCTCGGGCAAGCTGCGGGGCATCGTGACCTATCTGTGGCCGATGCTGGCGGCGCCGATCCTCGGGGTGTTCGTGGCGGTTGCCTATTCGCTCGCCCGGGGGCTGCTGGTTCCGCTGCCGGGCGGGACGGTGCGCGCCCCGATGGTGCTTCCCGAGCTGGCGATCGAGTTCCCCATCGTGCTGATCGCGTTCACGGCCTTCTGCGTCATGGTCGGCCTGCAGTGGTCGGTCCAGAGCAAGGGCACCATCGGCAGCGTGTTCGCCGCCACCGGCGTGGCGGCGGCGGTCGCCATCGTCACCGGGCTGTGCGGCCTCGGCCTGGGCCGCGAGGTCTCGATCGTGGGCCCGTTCCTCGCGGGCTTCAACCCGCTCGCCCTGCTGCAGATGGGCCTGCAGCCCGCGGCGATCGCCTCGGACACGGCGGTCGAGTCGCTTGTCGAGTTCAGCGCGACCCGTGCGGCGCTCATGGCGGGGGCCGTCGCCGGCGCGGTCGCCTACCTCGCGATCGTGGTGGCCATCCGCGCGTCGCTGCGACAACGGTTCATGATGATCGTGCGGCGCCTCGCCGGCACGGCCTGAACCGGTTCGGCCGGGAATTGCAGCGGATTCGGGCATCCCCGCGCCTGCGCACGCATGGTCGGCACGGCCCTAGAATCGTCCCTCCCCAAGGAACAACCCATGCACGATCCCTTCCACGCCAAGGCGACCCTCCAGACCCCGTCCGGCCCCAAGACCTACTTCAGCCTCGCTGCGCTCAAGGGCGTCGGCAACGTCGATCGTCTGCCCTACTCGATCAAGGTCCTGCTCGAGAGCGTGCTGCGCAACCTCGACGGCCGCGTCTACACCGAGGACCACGTGCGTGCGATCGCCAACTACGACCCACGCAACCCCGGCGAGGAGGAGATCCCCTTCATGCCCGGCCGCGTGGTGCTCCAGGACTTCACCGGCGTGCCTTGCGTCGTCGACCTGGCTGCCATGCGCGGCGCGATGAAGCGCATGGGCGGTGACCCGCGCAAGGTCAACCCGCTCGTGCCGTGCGACCTGGTCATCGACCACAGCGTGCAGGTCGATGCCTACGCCAGCGGCGTGGCACTCTCGATCAACAACGAGAAGGAATTCGAGCGCAACGCGGAACGCTACGAATTCCTGAAGTGGGGGCAGGGGGCGTTCAGCAACTTCCGCGTCGTCCCGCCGGCGACGGGCATCGTGCACCAGGTCAATCTTGAGTACCTCGCCAAGGGCGTCTGGGAGAAGGACGGCGTCCTCTATCCCGACAGCCTCGTGGGCACCGACAGCCACACCACCATGATCAACGGCCTCGGCGTGCTGGGCTGGGGCGTCGGCGGCATCGAGGCCGAGGCGGTCATGCTGGGTCAGCCGATCTACATGCTGATTCCCGAGGTCGTCGGCGTGCGCCTGACGGGCAAGCTTCCCGAGGGCACGACCGCGACCGACCTCGTGCTCCGGGTCACCGAGGTGCTGCGCAAGCACGGCGTCGTCGGCAAGTTCGTCGAGTTCTTCGGCCCGGGCCTCGCTGACATGCCGCTGGCCAACCGCGCCACGATCGCCAACATGGCGCCTGAGTACGGCGCGACCTGCGGGTTCTTCCCGTTCGACGAGCACACGCTCGACTACATGCGCCTGTCGGGCCGTCCCGAGGACCTCGTGCGCACGGTCGAGGCCTACGCCAAGGCGCAGGGCCTCTGGCGCGACGACAGCCTGCCCATCTCGTACGGCGCCGTGGTCGAGCTCGACCAGTCGACGATCGTGCCGAGCCTTGCCGGCCCGAGCCGCCCGCAGGATCGCGTCGATCTTCCGGCCATGAAGCGCACCTGGCAGGGTGCGCTGCCCAAGCTGAAGGCCGGGTCGAAGGCCACCGCGCTTCCGACCGCCACGGCGCTCGCCGAGGATGGCGCAGCCGTCATGATGGATGGGCAGGAGTTCATCCTGAAGCACGGTGCGGTCGTCATCGCGGCCATCACCAGCTGCACGAACACCAGCAATCCCAGCGTCATGATCGGTGCGGGCCTGCTGGCGAAGAAGGCCCGCCAGCACGGCCTCGAGCGCAAGCCCTGGGTCAAGAGCAGCCTGGCTCCCGGCTCCAAGGTCGTGACGGAGTACCTGAACAAGGCCGGCCTGCAGGGCGCGCTCGACGAGCTCGGCTTCCAGACCGTCGGCTACGGCTGCACCACCTGCATCGGCAACAGCGGCCCGCTGCCGGAGGCGATCGAGTCGGCCATCAAGGGCAGCGACCTCGTGGTGGCCAGCGTGCTCAGCGGCAACCGCAACTTCGAGGCCCGCGTGCACCAGGACGTGAAGGCGAACTACCTCGCGAGCCCGCCGCTCGTGGTTGCCTACGCCATCGCCGGCACGGTCGACATCGACCTGCAGAACGATCCCATCGGCACCGGCAAGGACGGCAAGCCCGTCTACCTGCGCGACGTCTGGCCGAGCCAGGCCGAGGTCGATGCGGCGGTCAAGGCCAGCGTGACGAACGAGCAGTTCCGCACGCAGTACGCCGACGTGTTCCGCGGGAGCCCCGAGTGGCAGGCGATCCGCACCGGCGGCGGCGACATGTACGCGTGGGATGCCAAGAGCACCTACATCCAGGAGCCGCCCTTCTTCACCACCATGACGCTCGATGAGCCGGGGCCGATCGGATCGATCGTCGGCGCGCGCGTGCTCGCCAAGCTCGGCGACAGCATCACGACCGACCACATTTCGCCCGCCGGCAACATCAAGAAGGACGGCCCCGCAGGCTCATACCTCACCGGCCACGGCGTGCCGGTCTCGATGTTCAACTCCTACGGCAGCCGCCGCGGCAACGACCGCGTCATGACGCGCGGCACGTTCGCCAACACGCGCATCCAGAACCAGTTGGCCCCCGGCACCACCGGCGGCGTGACCATGGATTTCACCGACGGCCAGGTGAAGCCGATCTTCGATGCCGCCGAGCGCTCCAAGGCGCAGGGCATCCCGCTGGTCGTGCTGGCAGGCAAGGACTACGGCATGGGCTCCAGCCGTGACTGGGCCGCGAAGGGCACCTACCTGCTGGGGGTGAAGGCCGTGATCGCCGAGAGCTTCGAGCGCATCCACCGCTCGAACCTGGTGGGCATGGGTGTGCTGCCGCTCTGCTTCCTCGAGGGTCAGTCGGCATCCGGCCTCGGCCTGGACGGAACCGAGACCTACGACATCGACGTGCCGAGCTCCCTCAAGCCGCGCCAGAAGCTGAAGGTCGTGGCCAAGGGCGCCAAGGGCGTCACGGCCTTCGAGGTCCTCTGCCGCATCGATACCCCCGTCGAGATCGACTACTACCGCAACGGTGGGATCCTGCAGACGGTGCTCCGCGCGATGGCGCGCGGCTGATCCGCACCGAACTTCCTGCGCGTCGTCGCGGGGCATGGCCTGGAGCGAGTCTGCTCCTCGTCATGCCCCGCGTTCCATTCCTGCCGTCCGTTGCCTCCCGGCACGGACCCCGCTTCGTGCCTTCAAGTGCCGTCGCAGCGGCGTCGGCGGCCGCGTTCGCCGCGCATCGGTGGATCGATGCCCTGCGACGGTCGCTCGATCCCGAAGTGTTCGGCATCTCGGTGCTTCCACACCCATCGATGCTCGATGGCACCGGCGATCGGTGTGCGTGCTGCTCCGCCCGCCTCGAGCGCGACCCGCACGGCGACACCGTGGTGTGCGCCCTGCCGCAGGGCATTGATGCGATGATCTGCCGCAGGGCATTGATGCGATGATCGCCCTGGGCGAGTACGCCGGCCGTGCCGGCGAAGCGGCCAGGATGATCAAGGGCGCATGCTGGTCCGATGGCGCGTGGTCATGGGGAAGCGCACTCGGGCGCGCTTTGGGCGCCGAGCACAAACGCCCGCACGCGCCCGCATCCACGCCGGGGGAGGACGCAGCGCCGGGTCATGCCCTCGTCCCCGTGCCCGGCGATCCGTGGCGCACGGCATGGCGTGGGCTCGACCATGCCGGCCGGATCGCGCGAGCGGCATCGACCGCATCCTGCATGCCGTGCGTCACCCTGCTGGTTCGCCGCGATGCCACGCGCCAAGCCTCGCGCGGCGCACGGGCCCGCCGGTCGGCGCAGGGGCGCTTCGCGATCAAGTTGAAAAGTGAATCGGTTCCGGAATCTGTGTGGCTCGTCGATGACGTGTGCACGACCGGCGCAACGGCCACCGATTGCGCCACGCAGCTTCGGGCGGCGGGGGCGTCCTGGGTGGGTTTGGCGGTGCTCGCCCGGGCTCACCGATAAAAAAGCCCTCGAAAGGCCGGAGGAAGCCTCCTTATCGCGCCTTGAACGGATTGTGGACAGCCTCGCAACCCCTTGACAGCGCGTGTGATTTGCGTACACTCTCCCTCCCGCCGCATCTCGCAGCGGGCACGCTGGTGCGCTACGCAGCAGTGAGTTTCCTTGACAATCGAGCAGTTGGAACCGCGAGGATGCGGGCTTGGTGCTCAACGTTCACAGCGTTGGGTGCGAGCAAAAATCGCCCACTGTCACAGCAGTGGGTGCCGACATCCTCTGTGATGCCAGAATGTGATAGATAGTCGATTCTGAGGACTCCTTCGCGGGGCGAAAGCCCATGGCGACGGATGTCGGAAACTTCCATCGGATTGCCATCCGATGGCACCAACAGAATGGTGAACGACCGGCCGGTGCTTTCGGCACCGGTCGCCAGGCAACCTTCATCGAAGATCACAGGGCTTGCCCTGTTTATTCGTCCAATTGAAGAGTTTGATCCTGGCTCAGATTGAACGCTGGCGGCATAGCTAAAACATGCAAGTCGAGCGAAGCAGCAGCAATGCTGACTGAGCGGCGAAAGGGTGAGGAATACATTCCTACGTACCGTGAGGTCGGGGATAGCCAGGGGAAACTCTGGGTAATACCCGATGTGGTCGCAAGATCAAAGATTCATCGCCTCATGAGCGGGGAATGTCCTATCAGGTAGTTGGTGGGGTAACGGCTCACCAAGCCTAAGACGGGTAGCAGGTGTGAGAGCACGGCCTGCCACATCGAAACTGAGACACTGTTCGGACTCCTACGGGAGGCTGCAGTAACGAATCTTCCGCAATGCGCGAAAGCGTGACGGGGTAATGCCGCGTGCAGGATGAAGCCCCTCGGGGTGTAAACTGCTGTCAGGAACCAGGAACGCAATGACCAGTTCCAGAGGAAGAGCCGGCTAACTCTGTGCCAGCAGCCGCGGTAATACAGAGGGCTCAAGCGTTAATCGGAATCACTGGGCTTAAAGCGAGCGTAGGCGGATCGGTAGGCACGTTGTGAAAGCCCACGGCTCAACCGTGGAATTGCAGCGTGAACCCCCGATCTTGAGGCGAGTAGAGGTAGCCAGAACGATAGGTGGAGCGGTGAAATGCGTAGAGATCTATCGGAATGCCGAAGGTGAAGACAGGCTACTGGGCTCGAACTGACGCTGAGGCTCGAAAGCGTGGGGATCAAACGGGATTAGATACCCCGGTAGTCCACGCCGTAAACGATGCGCACTAGGTTGAGGATGCTTGACGCGCCCTCGGCCGTAGCAAAAGTGTTAAGTGCGCCGCCTGGGGAGTACGGTCGCAAGATTAAAACTCAAAGGAATTGACGGGAGCTCACACAAGCGGTGGATCATGTGGCTTAATTCGAAGCAACGCGAAGAACCTTATCCTAGGCTTGACATGCACGGATCAACTCCATGAAAGTGGAGCCACACCCGCAAGGGCGGAACGTGCACAGGTGCTGCATGGCTGTCGTCAGCTCGTGCTGTGAAGTGTCGGGTTAAGTCCCTCAACGAGCGCAACCCCTGTCTCTAGTTGCTAACGGGTAATGCCGAGGACTCTAGCGAGACTGCCGGTGTCAAACCGGAGGAAGGTGGGGATGACGTCAAGTCCTCATGGCCTTTACGCCTAGGGCTGCACACGTGATACAATGGTGCCGACAGAACGATGCGAGGCCGCAAGGCGGAGCAAATCGCTTAAAAGGCACCCCAGTTCGGATTGGAGGCTGCAACCCGCCTCCATGAAGTTGGAATCGCTAGTAATCGCGGATCAGCACGCCGCGGTGAATAAGTTCCTGAGCTTTGTACACACCGCCCGTCAAGTCATGGGAGCTGGCAGCGCCCGAAGTGGCCCCGTTTCAGGGGTCCCTACGGCGAGGCTGGTGACTGGGACTAAGTCGTAACAAGGTAGCCGTAGGGGAACCTGCGGCTGGATCACCTCCTTTCTAAGGGAATGTTCTTAGACATCCCGCGAGAGCGATCTCGCAGATGCAATCGTCAACGTACCTCGTCCACTCACGTGGAAACCGGCTCGGCAACGAGCTGGAATGGCTCCAACTGCTCTTTTCTACAGCGCCCTCGGCTTGCCGGGGGCGCTGTTCTTTTTGGCCGCAGATGTCGCCGGCGCAGGACGCGTTAGCCTGCGTGCATGGACCGTCGCGCCTTCCTGGCTTCTGCTGGTTCTGTCGCCGCTGCCGCACAGCTCGTCCAGGGTTCGCCATGGACCCGGTCGGATGCGCCGTCGAGGGCCGCATCGGCGTCCGGTGCAGGCGGTGCGGCCGGCACGGATCGTGCTCCCGTCTACGGTCATTCGGTCTGTCGCTGGTGCTACGGCGGGTTCGAGCTGAAGGACCTGTGCGGCCGGGTGAAGGCGATGGGCTACGGCAGCGTCGAACTGCTGAGCGAGGGCGAATGGTCGACCGTCCGCGACGCCGGCCTCCAGTGCGCCGTGGCCAATGGTCCCACGTCCATCGTGGAGGGCATGAACCGCCGCGAGACGCATGACGGGATCGTGAAGGAGGCGGAGCGACTGCTGCCGCTCGTCGCCAAGGCGGGCATCCCGCAGATGATCGTGTTCAGCGGCAACCGTCGGGGCATGGCCGACGACGAGGGCCTGGCGAACTGCGCCGCGTGCCTGCGACGGATCATGCCTGCGGCGCGGGCCGAGGGCGTGACCGTGGTCATGGAGCTCCTGAATTCGAAGGTCGATCACCGCGACTACATGTGCGACCGGACCCCGTGGGGCGTCCGGCTGTGCGAGGCCGTCGGCGACGACCGCTTCAAACTGCTGTACGACATCTATCACATGCAGGTCATGGAGGGCGATGTCATCCGAACCATCCGGGACCATGCCAAGTGGATCGGCCACTACCACACCGGCGGCGTGCCCGGCCGCAACGAGATCGGCGCGAAGCAGGAACTCCAGTACCCGGCGATCTGCGCCGCCATCGCCGCAACCGGCTTCACCGGCTTCATCGGCCAGGAGTTCATCCCCGCACTCGATCCGATGGAGAGCCTGCGATCGGCCATCACGCTCTGCCGCGACCCGCGCGCGGGCTGAATCCGTCGGAAGGGTCGTCGGACACGCCAGCCAGACGTGGCAGCGGACTGACGGACCAGGACCGAAAACCTGCAGCCATCGTTCAGCTCGCGGAAAAGGTGATCGGGCGCGAAGAAATTCGCTTGCCCCGGACGGACTCCGCACTACCTTGCACGTGCTTGGAAGGAAAGGGCCCTCGCCGCGAAAGCGGCACGTCGGTTGGCCCCGCAAGGGGCGCCTGCCCCGCCTTCCAGCGAAGCAGGTTTCCGGCACGGGGGCTCACTGGCGCGCGATCGCATCGCGCTGCCTGCGCGGCGCCCCCGCATGGGGCCTGATCCTTCCGCGCCTCGGGCGCCACCGGACTCCATCGTGGGGGAGTCTGGGGCGCCTTTTTCATTGCGGGGCCCGTGCGGTCCATCGTGATGGTGGGGGCTAGCATCCGCTCCCCAACCAAGGAGCCACCATGACCTCGCTGCTCGCCGCACTCATCCTCTCGCTCGTTCCTGCCTCCGAGGGCGCGCCCGACTATTCGGCGCTGCCGGTGGATCCCGCCGAGATGGAGCAGCGTCTCGCCGGATGCGCGGTGAGCTTCGACAAGGCCATCGAGCTGGCCGTGGCCAAGGTGCCCGGCATGGTGGTCGAGGCCGACGTGCACGACCACGGCGGTGTGCTCCAGTACGAGATCATCATCGGCGGCAACGGCACCATCAAGCGCGTGGTCGTCAACGCGACCGATGGCTCGGTCACCGCGCCCGCGCTCGACCTGAAGGGCGCCGTGGCGGCCGCCCGGGCCAAGGTCGATGGACAGGTCATGAGCGTGGTCTCCGACCAGCTCGCCGATCCGCCGACCTACACTGTCCGCATGTACCACAAGGGCAAGTCGCACACGATCACGCTGAGCGCGGTCGATGGCGCCATCAGCAGCGCAACCTCGCAGGGACGCTTCCCGGGCGAGGACTCCGGTGACAAGGAACCTGTCGTGCTGCCGAGCGGCCTCCAGTACATCGACCTGGTCGAGGGCACGGGTGCGCAGCCCAGCGGCGCCTCGGCGAAGGTGAAGGTGCACTACACCGGCTACTTCAACGACGGCAAGGTGTTCGACAGCTCCGTGAGCCGCGGGCAGCCGGCCGAGTTCCCGCTGGGACAGGTCATCAAGGGCTGGACCGAGGGCGTTGGCGGCATGAAGGTCGGCGGCAAGCGCAAGCTCGTCATCCCGTTCCAGCTGGCCTACGGCCCCGAGGGCCGCGGGCCGATCCCGCCCAAGGCGACGCTGTTCTTCGACGTCGAGCTGCTCGAGATCGTCAGCGATCCGGGCGCGGCGCCGGCCTCGCCGCCGGCCTCCGGCAAGTGATCCTCGGCGGCCCTGTCCGGCATCCCTGACGTGACCGGACGGACGCGTCGCAGGGCGAGCGGCGTCACCATCCCCTGCGTCGGCGTGATTCGTCCGCCGATCGTCCATGCCGTTCGGCACGATGCTCGGCGCGGAATGCCCTGAAGCAGGCTGCCCCGACCGGGGTCACGGCTGGATGTCGTCGATCTGCTTCTGGATCTCGCGGTCGCGCGCTTCCATCTGGTCGCGCACGTCGAGCGCCTTGTCGCGGGCCTTGCCCAGGACGCTGCTGGACTGGCGCCGGCCCGTGGGGTCGGTGGGCGGTGCCGCGGGTGCCGATCCCGTCGCCGCAGGCGTCTTCGTCGTCGATGGTGACGGGGTGGGTGCCGCCGTGCTGTAGCTGGAGCCTTCGTCGCAGCCCACCGCTGCCAGCGCTGCGGTCAGGACGGCGAGGGCGGTCCGGCGGATCGATGGCATGGTGGGCTCCTGCATGCGTGCCTCAGGCGAGTCGATCGGGGTTGAGGTCGAGCAGGTCGTCGACCACGAAGAGTCCGTCGCGGCGGATCACCTGGCCGTCGAACTCGATGGTGCCGCCGCCGGAATCGGGGCGCTGGATGCAGACGAGGTCCCAGTGGACCTGGCTGCGGTTGCCGTTCTCGGTTTCCTCGTAGCACTGGCCCGGCGTGAAGTGGAAGCTGCCGGCGATCTTCTCGTCGAACAGGATGTCCTGCATGGGGTTCAGGATCATGGGGTTGAACCCGAGCGCGAACTCGCCGATGAAGCGGGCTCCCGCGTCGGCGTCGAGGATCGCGTTGAGCCGACCGGCATCGCCGTCGCAGGTCGCGCGTTCGATGCGTCCCTTGCGGAACTCCAGGCGCACGTTGGCGAAGCTGGTGCCGTTGTAGATCGTGGGGGTGTTGTACTGGAGCACGCCTTCGACGCTGTCGCGCACCGGCGCCGTGAAGCACTCGCCGTCGGGGATGTTGCGCGAGCCGCAGCAGGGGACCACGCCGATGCCCTTGATGCTGAAGGAGAGGTCGGTGTCGCCCGGTCCCTTGATGCGCACGCGGTCGGTCGCCTTCATGCGCGCCACGAGCGGCGCGACGGCGCGCTCCATGCGGGCGTAGTCGACGCAGCAGACGCGGAAGTAGAAGTCCTCGAAGTCGCGCGTGCTCATGCGCGCCAGCTGGGCCATGCCCGGGCTCGGCCAGCGCAGGACCACCCACTTGGTGTGCTTCACCCGGCGCTCCATGTGCACGGGCTTGCCGTAGAGGGCGCCGATGCGCTTGGTCTGGTCGTCGGGCACGCCGGCCATCTCGTTGGCGTTGGCGCCGCCGCGCAGGCCGACATACGCCTGCATGCGCTCCATGCGGAAGAGGTCGCAGTCGGCCCACATGCGGAGCTGGTCCTCGGACGCGGCCTCGTTCAGGGCGCGCATGATGCGCGGCGAGCGCTCGGCCACATGGGGGTGGGCACCCATGGCGCGGATCGAATCGACCAGGGCGACGACCATCTCGTCGGGGATGTCAAAGGCCTCGACGAGGACGTGCTCGCCCTTCTGGAGGTCGCAGGAGTGGCGGGCGATGATCGAGGCGAGCTGGTCGAAGCGGGGATCCGTCATGCCCGCATCGTAGGGCGGTCAGGCCGCCAGCACGGAACGGACCAGCGCTGCGGCACGTTCGATGCCGGCTCGGTCGACATCGAGGTGGGTGACGGCGCGGATCCGCTGCGCGCCCATCGGGATCATGCGTACGCCGGCGGCGGCGAGCCGGGCGCAGGCCTGCGCGGCGGTGCCCAGGGAGGGATCGATCGTGAAGAAGACCATGTTGGTCTCGATGCCGTCGAGGCCGGGATCGAGCTCGGTGCCCGGCATGCCCTGCAGCAGGGTCGCGAGCAGCCGCGCGTTGGCGTGGTCGTCGGCGAGCCGGGCGACATGGTGGTCGAGCGCATGGATGCACGCTGCGGCGAGCAGGCCGGACTGGCGCATGCCGCCTCCGAACATCTTGCGGAAGCGGCGGGCACGGGTGATGAGTGCAGCGGGGCCGCAGAGTGCACTGCCCACGGGTGCCCCGAGGCCCTTGCTGAAGCAGACGCTGACGGTGTCTGCCACCGCCGCGAACCCGGCAGGGTCGTAGCCCGCGGCGATGCAGGCATTGAAGAGCCGGGCGCCGTCGATGTGGACCGACAGGCCGGCCGCACGCGCGGCGTCGGCGACGGCGCGTGCCGCTGCGAGCGGCCACACCGTTCCGCCGGCGCGGTTCTGCGTGTTCTCGAGGACCAGCAGGCGCGATCGCGGCGAGTGGATGTCGGTCCCTCGGATGGCGGCGCTGACGGCAGCAGCGTCGAACTGCCCCCGCGCACCCTCGAGCGACCGGATCATGCACCCGGAGAGCGCCGCGGGTGAGCCGGTCTCGTAGTGGATGATGTGGCTCTCGGCGTGCGCGACGATCTCGTCGCCGGGCTCCGTGTGGCAGCGGATCGCCAGCTGGTTCGCCATCGTGCCGCTGGGCGTGAAGAGCGCGGCTTCCTTGCCCAGGAGCGCGGCGACCTTGGCCTCGAGCGCCTGGACCGTGGGCTCATCGCCGAGCACGTCGTCGCCGAGCGGTGCGGCCATCATGGCTTCGCGCATGGCGATGGTGGGTCGGGTCACGGTGTCGCTGCGCAGGTCGATGTCCATGGCGCCAGTCTAGGGAGCGCGCCGGGCACTACCACGACGACGCGCGGGGGCGATCGCGGAAGACGCGCAGCCAGGTGAGCGTGCTGATGGCCCACGTCCCGTCCGGGAGCCGGTGGACGGTGATCAGCCACTCGGTCGGTACGGCGCCCATGCCGCCCATGCTCGCGGTCTCGGTGCTGCAGGAGAGTTCGACGACGCCCGTGCCGTCTCGCGTCGAGGCGTCGAGCGAGGTGATGCGGTTGCCGGCGATGCGGTGCTTGCCGCGCAGCGTGGCGAGCCCACGGTCGATCTCGGCGAAGTCGAGGCCGGGGGCCTCGGCGGACCCGTAGTGGATGGACGCCTCGCGGTCGAAGCATGCCCGCATGCCTCCGAGGTTCGCGGCCTCGGCCGCGGCGACGAGCGAGCGGACGACCGTCTCGGCATGCTCACCCGGCGTGGTCACCATGCGATCGGCGATGGGCACGGCGATGGCCGCCAGCAGCAACGCGGCCGCGATCGCCAGCAGCCGGGCCATGCCGGATTGGATCGCCAGCGCCGCGACGGCCACCGCGAGCCCGCCGAGCACGATCGCCAGCGTCCAGGATCCGGCGAAGAGATGGTTGTCGAACCAGTCGGCCATCGTCCTACCATTGTTGCACATGGCCGTCGAACTGTCCGTCGACTTCAATGAACCGCTGCCGATCTTCGCGCTCGGCTCGGTCGCCATGCTGCCGCACGCGGCGGTGCCGCTGCACATCTTCGAGCCGCGGTACCGGCAGATGGTGCGCGACTGCGTGGCGGCGGCCGATGACCGGGGACTGCTGCATGCGCGGGGGATCGCCCTGGCCAGTTGCCATGGCTCGCCGCTGCGTCTGCGCGACGTGGCGTGCGTGGGCAAGATCGTCCAGCTGCAGCCGCTCGCCGACGGGCGGTTCAACCTGGTCCTGCACGGCGTGACCCGGGCGCGCCTGGTCGATGCGCAGGCTCCGGAAGGGGATCGGCTCTACCACCAGGGGACCTTCGAGCCGATCGCACCGGATGCGCCGGGCGTGGCGCGCAGCGTGCGCAGGGAACTGCAGGGCGTCCTCGCCGATCCGGTCCTGCGGCGGTTCCACATCGTGGAGCAGGTGCAGGGGATCGTCGCGAATGCCGGCGTGCCTGCGCAGGCGGCGATCGACGTCGCGGGTGATGCGCTCGTGCACGGGGACGACGACCGCTACGCGCTCCTGGCCGCCGCCGGCTGCCGCGCGCAGGGCAGCATCATCTGGGAGCACCTGCAACGGCTGCGCGGCCTTGCACGGGCGACCGACCGACAGTCGCACGGGCGGTGGCCGCGCGGGGCATCGTGGAACTGAGCGGCGCATGCCGCCGAGCGATCGTGACCAGGAGGAACGCATGAGGCATTGGCTGTGCAAGAGCGAGGAGACCTGCTACTCGATCGCGGATCTGGAGCGCGATGGCCGCGCGGGCTGGGACAGCGTGCGCAACTACCAGGCGCGGAACTTCATGCGCGACCAGATGAAGGTCGGCGACCTGGTCCTGTACTACCACTCCAACGCCGAGCCGACGGGCGTGGCCGGCATCGCCCGGGTGTCGCGCACCGGGGTTCCCGACCCGACCCAGTTCGACCCGCGCAGCGAGTTCCATGACCCGAAGTCGTCGCGGGAGCAGCCCACCTGGATCATGGTCGAGGTCGAGTTCGTCGAGCGGTTCCCCGAGGTGGTCACGCTGGCTGCGCTCCGCGCCGAGAAGGCGCTGCAGGGCATGGGTGTCCTCGCCCGGGGCAACCGGCTCAGCGTCATGCCCTGCGATCCCGATCACTTCGAGCATGTGCGTCGGATGGGGCGCTCGGCGAAGTCGGCGGCCAAGGCTGCGACGAAGCCCGCGACGAAGACGGCCCCGAAGCCTGCGATGAAGCCCGCCAAGGCCGAGGCGGCGCGGCGCGGTCGCGCCGTCCGCGCGCGGTAGCATCGAAGGGCACCCTCGGGTGCAGGAGGTCAGCGATGGGCATCGTCGTGCTTGGGATCGTGGGTCTGCTGCTGGCGGTCATCGTGGTCGCGGTGCTGTGGGTCATCGGCGTCTACAACGGGCTCCAGCGTGCCCGCGTGGCGACCGAGGCTGCGTTCAGCGGCATCGACGTGAGCCTGAAGAAGCGTCATGACCTCGTGCCCAACCTGGTCGAGACCGTGAAGGGCTACGCCGCCCACGAGAAGGGCGCGCTCGAGGCCGTGATGAAGGCGCGCGCCGCCGCGACCGGCGCCGGCTCGATGGATGAGCGCATCGGAGCGGAGCAGCAGCTCGGCGGCGCACTGAGCCGGCTGCTCGCCGTGGCCGAGGCCTACCCGGACCTGAAGGCGAACCAGAACTTCCTGCAGCTCCAGGGAACGCTCGGCGAGCTCGAGGGCGAGATCGCCTTCGCACGCACCGGCTACAACGGGAGCGCCGGGAACTTCAACACCCAGCTCGCCGTCTTCCCCAACAACGTGATCGCCGGGATCTTCCGCTTCCAGCCCTTCCGCTTCTTCGAGGCGGGCGAGGGCGAGCGCGAGGCACCCAAGGTCCGCTTCTGAACGCGACGGCCACGGATGGCACGCGAACGCATCGTCGAGGCCGCCCAGCAGGGCAACGACCGGGAGACCGAACCGTCGTTGGGACCGGCGCTGCGCCCGCAGCAGCTGCGTGAGTACATCGGGCAGCCCGACCTGAAGGAGCGGCTGTCGATCGCGATCGATGCGGCGCGCGCGCGCAAGAGCCCGATGGAGCACGTGCTCCTGCACGGTCCGCCGGGGCTCGGCAAGACCACGCTGGCGCACGTGATCGCCAACGAGATGGGCAGCCGTGCCTACGTCACGAGCGGTCCGGCGCTCACCAAGGCTGCCGACCTCATCGGCACGCTCACGAAGATGGAGGAGCGCGACGTGCTCTTCATCGACGAGATCCACCGGTTGCCGGCGGCGGTCGAGGAGTACATCTATCCCGCGATGGAGGACTTCCGCATCGACTTCACCGTCGACAGCGGGATGCATGCTCGCGTGGTGACGGTCGCCCTGAAGCCGTTCACGCTCATCGGCGCGACCACGCGGCCGGGTCTGCTGACGCAGGCGCTGCGCAACCGCTTCGGCATCGCGCACCACCTGGGCTTCTACGGTGCCGCCGAGCTCGTCGACATCCTGCGGCGTGCCGCGGGCCTCCAAGGGATGGATGGCGTGCCCGATGCCGCGCTCGGCCGGCTCGCGGAGCGCAGCCGTGGCACGCCGCGCATCGCCCTGCGGCTCCTGCGGCGCGTGCGCGACTTCGCACAGGTCCGTCGTGGCGGGCGGCTCGATCTGGGCGCGGTGGACGAGGCGCTCGAACTCGAGGGCATCGATGCACTTGGACTGGACGCACTCGACCGTGCCTACGTGCAGGCGCTCGCCGGCGTGTACGGCTGCGGCCCGGCGGGCGTGGAGGCGATCGCCGCCAGCATGGGCGAGGACGCGGGAACGCTCGAGGATGTGGTCGAGCCGTACCTGCTGCAGTTGGGGTTCGTGGCCCGCACCCGGCAAGGTCGACGGCTCACCAGGGCCGCATGCGACCACATCGGCGCGCCGTGGAAGGGCCCTGCCGACGGCGGACTGTTCGAGGCCTGAGGCTGCATCATGCCGCGCGGGCACCCGGCCCGCGGCGCGGCTCAGTTCCCGCCCAGGGACGAATTCTGCGCGAAGGCCGTGTTGAGGGCCGAACCGAGGTCGGCGCTGTTGCCGCCGAGCGATACGCCCAGGCCGAACGAGTAGGCATCGGTGATCAGGTCGTAGCCGCCGTTGATCGAGACCGCGAAGTCGGGGAACTGGCGCGTGATCGAGCCGGTCGCGCTGCGGAAGGTCTCGGCGAGGAAGTCGTACTGGCCGGCCAGCGCGATGTTGTAGTTCTCGCTCACGCGGTACTGCATGCCGCCCTGGAGGAGTTCGTCGTCGGGATAGAGCCCCGTGTCGTCGAAGGTGTTGACGAAGCGGTACTCGGTGTACCAGGTCACGGCGGGGGACTGGGTGATCTTGAAGCCGACCGAGCTCTGTGCCAGGTCATCGCCCTGGCTGTCGCGGTCCTCGAGCATCCAGGTGACCATGCCGTAGAGGCTCAGGGCATCGCCGAGCGCCCAGGTGCCGGTGCCGTACAGGTGATCGCCCCACTGGCTGTACTCGGGCCGCCAGGCGTAGAAGCTGGGCATCGGGCTCTGGAAGTTCTTCAGGCCGAACGTGTCGCCCGGCGTGGTCGTGCGCTGCAGGTCGTTGCTGCGGTCGTCGACGACGACGCCGGCATCGACGGTGACCCAGTCCACGCTCTGCCAGTTGCCGGGGCCGCCGCGCATGGTCTGCAGGCGCTGGTCGAGGCCCGCCTGTCCGACCGCGCCGCCCGACCAGCCTTCCCACTCCTGGTCGTAGACGGGGTAGTTCGTCAGGTCGTTCGAATCCCAGCCGTACCACGCCGTGCCGTAGGGCTTGATGACGTGGCGCAGGCGCTCGAGGTCGAGCAGGCGGCTGCGCACGGTGTCGTAGGACGCCGTGAGCGTGGTGCTGGCACGGACGCCGCCCGACAGCAGGCCGCGGAAGGAGTCCGAGTCGGAGGAGTAGTCCTTGAAGTCGTCGAAGAAGTAGCCGATGCCGTTGCCCGAGGCGAACGGCGTGACGCGCGCGTCGCCGACGTCGAGCGGCAGCGCGAACTCCTGGCGCGTGGCCACGCGGCTGCGGATGTTCTCGTCGTACCCGGCTCCCTCGTAGGCCTCGCGGATGTTCTGCGTGGCGGCGAACGCGGGATTCACGCTGATCGCATCGGGATCCGCGCCGATCTCCTCGCTGTCGGTGTCCTGCAGGTTGAGCTGCATGAGCGACCCCGAGTACTCGCTCGACCAGGTCACCGTGCTGCCCAGGATGCGGTCGCCGAAGCGGCGGTAGTTGAGCTCGGGGTACTTCTCGGCCGTGTACGGTCGGCTCGCGAGCTGCCACATGGTGCTGACCCAGTCGTTGGCGCTGATCGATGCGCCGAAGTCGATGATCGAGTTGTCCGTCGACGAGGTCGTCCAGGCCGCGGTCTCGTAGGGGCGGCGCTCCTGGTAGTCGTCGGGCCGGAAGATGCTCACGAGCGTCGGGTCGCTCTGCACGCCCAGCTGCAGCTTCGTGTCGGCATCGGGCGAGGACTGCAGCACCCAGTCCGCCGTCACCATGCCGCGATACTCGTTGGCGCTCGTGACGAAGCCGCTGTTGGCCGTCTGCTCGGGGTTGAGGAAGTCGTAGACACCGAAGAAGTCGGCGTTCCAGGCACCGCCCGCGTCGCCCTTCATGCGCAGATCGGCGTTGACGCCGTACTCGGACTGGACGCCCACCTCGACGGTGGCATCGAGGCCCCGCTCCGGCTTCAGGCCCAGCAGCACGAACGGGTCGAGCTCGACGCCGAACACCGTGCCCTCGGGATCGCCGTAACCCAGCTGCACGCCCTTGATCGGCAGGCGATCGAGCGAGCCCTGCACGGTCGGCATCCAGAAGAACGGGATGCGGCCCATGCGGCCGGTGACGTCGTCGGCGATGACGAACGAGTCGCCGGCGGCAGTCTGCGTGACGGTGGCACGCGAGACGCCGACCGACAGGTGCGGCACGAAGAACTCGCTGTTGCTGAGCGTCGATTCGCCCACGCGCCACTGGCGGCCGGCGACCTGCTGCATCTCGGCCGCGCGGGCCACGAGGAGCTGCCCCTTGCGGTCGACGGTGCGCAGCACGGCATCGGCCGCGTACGCCTTGTTGCGGACGAGGTCGTAGTACACGTGCCGGCAGCGGATGGTGTACTGGTAGTCGGTCGCGACGACGTCGCCCTCGAGGTAGATGCCGACGATGTCGAGCGCGCTCATGGTGCCCGCCGGCCCCTTGTCCTTCAGCGCCGCCAGCGTGCCCTTCTCGAGGAACACGACGCCGCTCTCGGCCGAGAGCTGCAGGTCGCGCGGGCCGTCGTCGGTCTGCATGCCCGTGGCATCGATCTGCACGCCGCCGGTGATCGTGACGGTGTCCGTGGCCGCATCGAGTGCGATGGTGCCGCCGAACCAGCTCACGATCGCGGAACCCGAGATGATCGGCACCGTCCCGGTGTCGGCTGCGCGGATCGTCACCGGCGGCAGGGGCGTGGCGTCGGTGCTGGCCTTCACGGGTGCGCCGACCTCGATGGGCGCCTCGCGCGGCCTGGGCGTGGCATCGATGTCCGGGCGCGACTCGAGCACCGGCGCGCCGGTGGCGATCGACCGCAGGTGGCGTTGCAGGCGCTGCACGCCCTTGCCGAGTTCGGGCTTGCCCGACGGCGCCCCGCGCTCGGTCAGGACGGTGGTCAGCTCGACCGCGCCGCGCGTGCTGCCGGTGACGAGGAGTTCCTTGCCGCCTGCGCCCATGCCTGCGTAGCGGGTGGGTTCGCTGGCGGTCGGGAAGAAGACCGCGTACTGGGTGATGAGCCCGCCGGCGCTCGGGATGCGGTTGATCCACACGGCGGCGCTGGGTGCACTGAAGGCATACTCGCCGAGGTCGATCGAGACGTCGCCCTCGAGCCAGAGGCGCTTGGTGTCCAGCGAGGTCCACTCCCAGCGGCGCTCGGCCGAGATGCGCAGCCCCCCATCGACCGGTTCGACCGGAAGCACGAAGCCGGCCAACGACTCACCGTTCACGACCAGGTCGACCTGCTGCGCGAGTGCCGACGGGCCGAGGGCCAGCGGGAGCAGCAGGGCGAGGGCAGCGCGCATGGGCCGATGGTAGTTCAAGGCTGGTAGTCGAGTGGCCGCGCCAGGTGGAGGCCGGCGCGGACGGCGGCATCGAGCATGGCCAGGCCGACCGCGGCGGCGGCGAAGAGCATGGCCGCATCGCTTCGGCCCATGCCGATGAGCCAGGCAGCCGGGATCAGGGCCTGGACGAGCGTGGCGAGGCGGACGAATCGATCGGCGAAGCGGGGGTTGCCCGAGGTGCGCCGGCGAAGCGCCACGGCCACCGCGACGAAGACCGCAAGCAGGAGCGCCGCTGCGCTCAACCCTCGTTCCGCCACAGGGAGCCCGGCCAGCACGTCATGGCCCGCAGGCGCGATCCACCAGGCGAGCACGGCCGACCATCCGGCCCAGAGGCCGGTCGCGAATGCCATGCCGCGGACCGTCGCGGCCGGTCGCTTCTGGCGCGCACGGTGCACGATGCCGGCGATGATGGCACTGAAGGTCATCGAGAACCAGAACGGGAGCAGCACCGCCGGGTGCTGGTCGGGAACGAGCATGTGCAGCGCACCGATCGCCCCGAGGCTCACGAAGCTGAACGCAGGGATGAACTTGGCGAGGGCGTTGTAGGCGACGATCCCGGCTGCGGTCAGCCCTGCCACCAGCATG
>JBEGNG010000007.1:0-20491 GCA_041182645.1 Planctomycetota bacterium | reverse complement strand
GGCTCACAAGGTGGATCCCAAGGTGGCTCACAAGGCGGATCACAAGGCGGGACGATGGGCTCGGGATCGAGCAGTGGCAGCAGCTCGGGTAGCGCGGGCCAAGGCCGCTCAGCCGTTCCAACCGTGCAAGGTCAAGGTGCACAGGGCCAAGGCTCGGGCGGTGGCGGCATCGGGCGCGGCCTCGACGACTTGGTGAAGGCCGGCGCCAATCCCAATCGCACGCCGCGCGACGAGCGCTCGCCTGAACGGCGCGGGCGCATGGGACCGGCCGACGGCAGCGGATCCGACGAGAACGAACCGGGCGGCGAACCATCGGACCCGAAGCAGCGCGGATCGGCCACTCCACCAGCCGCGAAGCCGTCTGCCGGCAAGGCCCCCGAAACGACCAAGTCTCCCGCGTCGGGCGCGGATCCCTCGAAGCCGCTTCCCTCCTCCAGTTCAGGCGACTCGACGACGGAGTCCTCGAAGGACAAGGCCACGGGATCCACGAAGGGTGAAGGTCTGGGTGCGGCGAAGGCCCGCGACGCCGACTCTGGCACACCCGTCGGCATCGACGAGGGCATGCGCGAACGAACCCGCTCTGCTCCGGCCGCAGCCGCTGCGCCGATCAAGGAAGCCCCGCCGAAGGCCGACCCCGCGGATGCTCAGGCACCTGCCGCCGAGGGCGAACCGGAACTTCCCGAGCTTGAGGTCGACCGGCTCGAGGGCGATGCCGAGGCGCTCAAGCGTGCCGGGGAGCAGCGCGCCGAGGTCGCCCAGCACCCGATCCACGGCACCTGGATCCAGGACTCGGCCGACACGAGCCCGGACTTCGGCATCGGCGGCTACAGCCAGTCGATGCTGAGCATCGACATGGTCGGCGGCATGGTCACCGTGCTCCGCGTCGTGCAGGGCAAGGTGCCGGTCGTCCTGCCCGGCGAGTTCCGCATCGCGTCGGCGGCGCGCGCAGCCGGTGCGCTCGAGGGCGAGTGCACGATGTCGCTCGATGCCACGCTCACCAGCCGCTTCCCCGCGCGCGGCGGCACGCTCGGCGGCACGACCTTCACCGCACCGGCGGGCGGCGGTCCGTGGGTGCTGACCTGGAAGCGCGAACCCAACGCGCTGCACCTGGGCTCCAAGCGGTACATCCCGTGCGATCCCGCGCGTTTCGAGTCGTTGAGGCGCGATGGACCGGATCCGGCGGCGGCGGAGCGATCGCGGCAGGCCCGGCAGGCCGCGGCGGCGGCGGCACCCAACAGCGGCCGCGCCACGAAGGTCTCCACCTTCATGGGCGTGAAGGGCGGCGGCAGCCGCTTCATGTTCATCATCGACGTGTCCGGCTCGATGGGTGCGCCCTGGGGCACCACCACCAAGTTCGAGCACGCCAAGGACGAGCTGATCCGCTCCATCGAGGCACTCACCCCCGGTACGGAGTTCTGCGTCGCCTTCTTCACCGACGGCGCGGCGGCACTCAAGGATGGGTGGCTCGAGGCCGGCGTGGACACGAAGGCCGCGTGCGAACGCGTCCGCCAGCAGGGCCTGATGGGCGGCACCGATCCCCTGCCCGCCCTGCAGTTCGCGTTCCAGTCGATGGATCCCATCCCCGACTGCATCTTCATCCTCACCGATGGCCTGATCCCGACCGACGTGCCCACCCGCATCGCCGAGCTGAACAACGGCGCCACCCTGACCCAGATCAACACCCTCGGATTCGACGACTCGCCGCAGGCGATCGCGATCCTCGAGCAGATCGCCGACGAGAACGACGGCGAGTTCAAGCTCGTGAAGTGACCGGGCCGCGACGTCGAGTGGCACGCGCGGGAGCGGGCCCCCGGCCCTGCCGAGCGGCCTTCGGCGCAGGCTCAGAGCCCGCGCGGCTGGCCCGGGATGATCACGTCGCGGTACTGCGGCAACGGCTGCGTGTTCACGCTCACGGCGTGCTCGAAGCCGCGATCGACGAAGAGCCGCTTGGCCAGGAAGAAGCTGTCGAAGGAGTCGGGCGCCACCTCGAAGTCGATGAAGTCCTTCTTCGGGTCGAGCGTCGCCAGCAGGTCGAGGAATGCCGGGTCCGACTCGACCGCGGCGCCCGCGGTGAGGTCGATGCCCTGCCCCGCGTTCAGCACCACGTCACGCTCGATGCGCTCCTGGCCGCGCGTGCAGTCACGCACCGGCACCAGGCAGCGCGTGGCCACGGTGTGCTGCGGGTGCCAGAGCGAGTACCACTCGCAGCGCTCGCGCGGGCGCGGCCCGGGCGGGAACCGGCAGACCGCGTACAGCCTGTCGCCCCAGACCACGACCGTGAAGGCCCGCTGCGTGATCATGCGCTCGATCGGCGGGCGGGCCGCGCGCGACTTCGACTCGCGCGCGAGCTTGATGTCCTCCTCGAGCCTCGCGATGGCGGCCTCCAGCGGCTGCACCATCTCGGACATCGTCGACAGGTCGCGGCCGGCGGCCTCGACCGATCGCTGGTACGCAGCCAACAGCGCGCGACGACGGGCGATCTCGCCCATCGCCTGCTCGACCTCCTCCATGCGTTCGGCGACGGTGGGATCGACCTTGGCGGACGGGAGTTCGGCCAGCCTGCGCTCCAGTTCGGTGATGTCCTGCCGGAGGACGGTCGAATCGGCGGGCACCGTCGTCGTCGCTGCGGCCTTGCGCATGCCCTCGGCCGTGACCTCGCTCGCCTTGGCCATGGCCATGATCGCGGCGATCAGCATGACGAACATGATCGTCCCGAACATGTTGCAGATCGGATCGAGCAGGAGTTCGAGGCTGCCTCCATCGTCGGCCGCCCCGCGACGCCGGCGACTCATGGCGAAGGCTCCTGGCGGCCGGGCAGCGCGCCGTCGAGCACCGACGACTCCGCGACCAGGTCGACCCCGAGCGCGGGGCGGCTCGCCTCGGGCAGCGCAGCGAGTTCCGCGACGATCCCCCGGAAGTGGTCCACCCCGGAGGGCTTCACGACGAACATCAGGTAGTACGGCTTGCCGCCTGCGAGCACGGCGGCTGCGTCCGCGATCTCCGCGAGCGAGCCGTTCGCCTGCACCATCAAGGCACCACCGCCCTTCTGGACCGAGAAGACGAGGAAGCCCCGTGCGCTGACCTCGATGCCGACCGGCATGCCCTTCGGCGAGTCACCGAGGAGATACGTGACCTGTCGGCGGCGCTGCTCGCGTTCGAGTTCCGACTCGAGTTCCTGCCGTCGCTCCTCGAGCGACTGGAACCGGCGCGCCGCGCCGGCATCCGGATGCGGATGCCGCAGCAGGATGTCGCGCAAGGCAGCCTCGAGCTGCTGGACCTCGCGCTTGAGGTCGTCGAGCTCCTCACGGGCGCTCAGCAGTTCCTGCCGGAGCGTCGCACGCCTGGCGGATGGATCGGTGTCCGGCCGCCGCTGCGCCCTGCGCACGGACTCGGTCAGCTGGTCCCGGCGATCCTTGAGCGCCTTGAGTTCCGTCGACGACGATGGATCGGCCTGGGCCGCCGAGACCGCGCGCTCGACCGTCTCCACCGCCTGCACCATCGAACTGATGATGAGCAGCACGGTCACCAGGATGGTGATGCCGATGAGCGACAGGAGGACATCCTGGAACGAGAAGAAGGTGACCGGGGCCTCGGCCTGGCGACGGCCCATCACGCGTTCCCGGAGAGCCGGACGCGCGCCACGATCGTGCGCGTGCACGTGCCCTGGATGTCGTCGAGCAGCTGTTCGTCGGCGCGCTTCACCGCGATCATGACGAGCTGGATGATGAGCACCGCGACCAGGGCCTGGCCGGTGGTCACGAACGCCGTCTTCAGCCCATCGAGCACGCCGGTCAGGTTCTGCACGAGCGCCGACACCTGCGAGGAGCCCGCGCCCTCCTGGACCGAGCCGAGCGTGGCACCGAACTGGCCCATCGCCTCCGTCAGGCCGAGCACCGTGCCGATGAACCCCAGCACGGGGATCGCCCAGATGAACCCACGGAGCACGGTGTACCCGGAGTCGTTGGACGCCTCGTCCTGGTCCGCACGCGAGGCAAGCAGTTCATCCACGTCACCGACGCGCCCGAGGTTGCGCATCATCCGCAGCACCCCGCGCACCCGTGCGAGGTAGAGGAACCGCTCGGGCTCGTCGGCGATGGCATCGATGCGGTCGACGACGGCGTCCGCCGTCTCGGAGGTCAGCGTGAAGGTGTTGGCCGTCGGCAGCACGGGCGCGGCCAGGACCGCGCGCTGCGCGCGGATCTTCAGGGCCTTCAGCCACAGGAAGGCCAGGCACCACACGGTGAACACGATCACCGGGATCGGGATGTACTGGTACGCCGTCATCTCGTGCCAGAGGAACCCACCCCATGCCGTGCCACGAAGCAGACCGACGATGAGGTAGGCACCACCCGCCACCGCCACCGTCGCGATCAGGCAGGCGAGCTGGCTCGGCGTGGTGCCGTGTCCGGCCTTGAACCCCCACCGGGCCTCCGGATCCAGGGCCTTGAAGCGGTACGCCGCGGCGGCGGCATCGAGCCGGCGCGCGGCACGCGGTTGCTGATGGTGGTCGGTCATGGCTTGCCTCGCGGGGTCTCGTCGCGGTAGAGGAGGATCGGGCCGCGCGGAAGCGCAAGCCCGGCATCGCTCGCCGAGCCGTTGGCGACCCGGACGGCGACGAGCGTGCTGCGCCCGAGCGAATGCGAGACCGCGAGGGCTGACTCCACCGGCCGCCACAGCACGACCTTGCGCGATCCGCGGTTGCCGTCGGCGGGCATCATCACACCCACCGGCGCATACGCCGCACCGAGCCCGCTGAACTGCTGGGCGGCGGATTGCAGCGTCATCCCCTGCTTGAGCGGGAACGCGCGGAACAGGTCCGCTGCCTCCCGACGCTGCTGCGTCGTGATCGCCTCCGGCGAGTGCGCCACCTTGACCCAATCGACCGCCAGGAGCCCCGCGTTCTGCTTGCGGATCGACTCGAGCCAGGCACGGAGTTCACGCGCGCGGTCTGCGTCGACGGGCTGGCCGAGACCGTCGATCGCGATCTCCGTCAGGCTCGCCAGCACGGCCAGCTGCATCAGGGCATCCTGGCCCGGATCGCTCGGCTTGACGGCGGCCAGGCGGATCAGCATCCCCGAGATGACGGGAACGACCGCGGAACTTCGAGCTCCCCTGAGTCGATCGAGCTCGGCCGCCCAGACGACGGATGCCGGTGCATCCATGGGTTCCCCGCGCACCTGCTCGGGCTTGGTGAAGCGGGCCGGACCGAGCTTGTCGGGCGCCTCGAGCAGGTCCGCCGCCGTCTCGAGCGCACCCTTCGTCGGACCGCCCTGGACGCCGGCCCGACGGTAGAAGAACCGCCCCTTGTCGCGAAGGTTGACCACCTGCAGCCCGGCGATGCCATCGCGCTCGAGCGCGGCGACGATGTCGGCCACGGTCGTGACCAGCTGGCGCTTCGCAGGATCCAGCGTGTCGCGCAGGGCCTCGAGCCCGG
This sequence comes from Planctomycetota bacterium, assembly GCA_041182645.1. Lineage (GTDB taxonomy): Bacteria > Planctomycetota > Phycisphaerae > Phycisphaerales > SM1A02 > SYIB01. The sequence continues at coordinate 15,057 of JBEGNG010000007.1, read as the reverse complement.
GTCGCAGCGGGGATTCCGGGAATCGCCGCAGATGCGACTCGAGTTCGAGCATCGCCTTCTGCGCGACGGCCGGATCGTCGGGCACCTCGAAGTCCCGGCCGAGTTGCGCCAGCAGGCTCGGGCGGAGGGTCTCGCGCCACTCGGCCAGCGCCAGCAGCGCATCATCGCACTGGTCGCTCTCCTCGAACGCCGACCGCAGGCCGAGGTCACCGAGCACGACGCCGGTCTGACCCTTCAGCATGCCCTTGATGCGGTCGATGTACTGCTGCTCCGTCGTGATCTCGCGCGCGAGCTCCGCAGGTGCGATCGATCGCAGCGCTGCCTCGAGCGACGCCATCCGCTCGGTCGCTTCCTCCAGACGGTCCTTCACGGCATCGAGGTCAGGTTCCAAGCGCTTGCCCGCGCGCTCGGTCTCGCGGACGCTCGTCCTGGCGGCCTCGAGCGAAGCCGCGAGGCGCTCGAGCGCGCTGCGGTAGCGCTGCCATCGCTCGGGGTCGACTCGGTCCCGAGGCGACCACTGCGCCGGCGACGGCCAGTCCCGCAGGACCTCGTCCGCCTCACCCATGGCGGTGCGGGCGACGGCGTCGTGACCCGATGCGATCTCCTCCCGCCGCGCCGTGCATCGGCCCAGCGCAAGGTCCACGCGCGCCTTGGTCGCGGCCGACAGCCCTGCCTCGGCCAGCAACCCCTTGAGCGCCGCTTCGGCACCGGCCACCCGCGGCAGCTGAGCATCAGGCCCGACCGCTTCGTCGACCTGGGCGAGTTCGCGTTCTGCCTTGGCCTCGAGTGCCAGGAGCCGATCCCGGAGCGACACGGCGGCGTCCAGAGCCCCCTGCTCGGCCGCCGTCAGAGCCCCGGTGTGTGCCTTCTCGATCGCCTGGGCGAGCGAGACGGCGCGCTCGCCGTCGTTGGCGTCGATCGCAGCCATCACCGCGTCGAGGGCAGCCTTGCGCTCGGTGCTGCGCTGGTACGCCACGACCGCGAAGGCGAGCACCCCGCCGAGCACGAGCATCGCCGCGACGCCCCCGACGAGCTGCAGCCGGTGGCGACGGGCCTCGCGCTCCTCGTGCAGTTGGATGAACCGCGCCGCTCGCAGTTCGAGTCCCTCGGGCACGGGCATCGCGGAGTCGCGGATGCGCGTCCACGCCGTGAGCACGGCCTGCGCGTTGGCCTGGTCGAGCAGGAGCAGGTCGAGTTCGTCGAGCGCGCGCGCGTGGGCCGCCTCCCGTGCGCGGCGGTCGGTGAGCCCGGCCGACCAGGCGAAGACCGGGGTGACCGCGGCGACCTGCTCGTCCGTGGGCATGACGCCGGTCGAGCGCTGCAGGTCGGCCCACGATCGTTCGAGGCGATCGACCTCATCGAGGTCGCCTGCAGCCTGGCTGCGCACGAGGTCCGCCACGAGCTGGGCGAAGCGTCGCTGGGCGACCTGCGCGCGGAGCGGTTGGGCCCGAGACTCGACCTGGCGTGCGAACTCCGGGTCGACCCGCGCCGCCCATCCTCCACGCCGGAGTTCATCGGCGAAGCCGATCAGCTCGACCTCGTCGATGCCCGTCGGCAAGCGGCGCCGGATGTCCTCGACCCATTCGCGCTCGATCGTCGCCAGCTGCTCGAGCCACGGCCCCGAGGCCCCCTCGGCGGCCATCAACGCACGCAGCCGGGGACGGAGTCCTGCCGGGCCCTCGCCCTCGAGGCTCGCCTTGCGGAACGCACGCAGGGCCGTCTCGCGATCGGCATGCGCGAGCATGACCTGCTCGATCCTGTCGTGCTCGGACTCCCGGGCGGGCGCGATCCCGTCACTCGATGCACGAGCGAAGGCACCCACGGCATCCTGCCGCGCGAGCACCGCGCTCCAGGTCATCGACTGCTTCAGCAGGTCGGGGAAGTCGACGATCACCCCGTGGGCTTCGCCGAGCAGGCCCTCTTCGCTGAAGTCGAGTGCCCTCGTGATCGACTGCCGGAGCGCAAGCGCGAAGCTCCGCACCGTCGCGGCGCTCTGCATGCGCTGCAGGTCATCACCGTCATGCGGCGGCAGGGACTCGAGGGCCTGCTGGACTTCCCGGATGGTCGGCGTCAGGCTCATGCGTCGTTCCCCAGTCGTTCGATGGCGGTCACCATAGCAAGAGCCCCAGCGCAACGAGCGCGATGACGGCTGCGATCACGAAGAGCACGAGCGGCAGGATGCCGGGCCGGGTTCCGCGACCGGCCCCTTCCCCACGCGGAGCCGGGCCCCGACCGGCGGAGGAGCCGATGGGACGGGGCGCAGGCCGCGCAACGGTCGGGTGAACGAGGCCCGCACCGGGATCGATGGGTACACCGCGGTCCTCGGGCGCGGGCTCGCGCGCCGACCCGACGGGACCCGGCGCGACCGACGCCATCGGCTGCGGTGCCGGTGCGGCAAGGTCGAACGCCGAAGCGTCGTGCGCATCGATCACGATCGACGCAAGGCCCGGCAGCGCGCGCAGCGAGGCACCGGTGGACCACTGGACCGCCCATCGACGGCGCGGCTCGACGGCGTCGACGATGGCACCGAGCGCGAGCAGCGGATCGATGCCGGCAGGCAGCTTGAGGGCGACACGGCCGGCATCCGCCGCGACGGCACGCTCAGCCAGCAGCGGCCACCAGCCCGGGTCGATGCCCGACGGCGCCGGCATCGGCACGAGGTCCTGCGGCACGGCAGGTGCATCGCGCAGGGCGATCTCCGGGGGCGTGTCGGCGAACGGGAATGCAGCGGCGAGCACGACCGGCCCCGCGGCACCACGCGCATCCTGCGACACCACGAGGTGATGGGCGACCCGATTCCCGCGCCCGGACCAATCCGACCCGCACCGCGTGACGGCGGTGAGCACCGGCCACGCCGCCCCACCGGCCTGGCAGACCACGTACGAGACGACGCGGTGCGCGCCTCCGGCGAGTTCCGATCCATCACTGCGGGCCACGAGCTCGTCGCGGAGCGCGCGCGGCAGATCGCGGGTCATCGCCGCGACGCCGAACCCCTGCTGACCATCGAGGTCCCGCGGCACGCTGCTGTGGACGAGCTCGACGCTCATGGCTGCGTGTCGTACCGGTACTCGGGAAGGGCCGCGGGCAGTGCCTCGGCGAGCGCCACGACGAACGGCACGGCGGCCCAGGTCGGACGGACGGCCGACGGCAGGATGCGCATGCTGCCCGATGCCGCATCGCGCTCCGGCGGACGGCCCAGACCGCTGAACGGCACGACCTTGAACCCGGGTTCGACCGCCCGCACGGCGCCCAGCACCTCGGGCAGGTGGCGTTCGAGGAACGCGACGGCGCCGCGATGCACGCGCGTGAGCGTGGCGCCGTCCGGCGAACGCATCGGCTGGGTGCTCGATGCCCCGCGCACGACATCCTCGAGTTCGGGCGCGAGCGGCGCCCAGAGGTCATGCTTGGACAGCGCGACGACGATGCGCAACGGCAGCGGCTCGCTGGCCGACAGGCCACGCTGCCGCCGGACGCGGTTCACCATGTCGAGCAGCACCAGGTCGGCACGACCGGGCGCACTGCTGCTGCCGCCCATCGCGGCGACGTGCTCGCGACCACCGAGCGGCGCGTAGACGCGCGGATCCTGGGTGGGATCGATGACGAGCACGATCGCCGACGACACGCCCAGATGGCGGGTCGCCTGCTCGAACGGCGCGACCGCACCGGGCAGGAAGTGCTCGCCGGCATTGTCGTACAGCGCGAGGACCGATCGCGTCCCGCCCCGGGCGACCCCGAAGAGCTGCGGCTTGGGCGCCGTGATGCGCAGGTCACCCCGGCGGTAGGTGCGGTAGAGGCGGCCTGACGTCTCGGTCTTGGCGATCATCGCCGGTTGGTCCGGCGTGGCGCTCTTGAAGAGCGTGCCCTCGAGATCGATGGTGAGGTCGTTCAGCGATGGGTCGATGTCCGCGAAGTCGAGGCCCGGCACCACCAGCCCCGAGCGCATCGTGAAGGTCGCCGCCGCCAGCATCACGGACTTCCCGCTCGATGGAGCGCCGACCACCGACACGACCGATTGCGGGATCTCCAGCAGCGCCGGCGGCAGTTCAAGATGGCAGCCCGGGCACGCCGTGCGCATGCAGACCGCGCCGCCGGGATCGATGGCCCGGCCCTGCCGATCGAACCGGGACGGCAGGAACCGCAGCGGCTCGTCGCTGCCCACGATCGCATCACCCGCGAGCGTCGGGCTTTCGGCGATGAAGCGCACATCCGCCGAAGCGAACGACGACCAGCATTGCGGACACGTGGTCATCGGGCGCAGGGTCCGGCGTCGGGGAGAAGTCATGGCGTGCTTCCTGGAGTGGGCTGTTGGGGCGCAGGCGCAGTGGGAGGCGCGGCAGGCGCGGGTGACTGCGTCGGTGCAGGCGTCGGCACGGGTGGCGTCGTCGGCGACGGTGCGGGTGGCGGCGTTGGGGACGGTGCGGGCGTCGGCGTGGGTGCAGGTGACGGCGCAGGCGCTTGCGCAGGTGGCGGCGTCGGCGCAGGTGTCGGCGTCGGCGACGGTGCGGGTGGCGGCGTCGGTGCAGGCGGAACCGTCGGGGGCGGTCCACCGCTGATCCTTCGCTGTCCAACGGACGAATCCGCGTCGCGTCCCAGGAGCAGGGCACGGACGGGGCCCCCGATCGACCGGCCAAGCAGCGTCATGCGGATCGACACGGAGACCGGGCGGCCGGCGGGCAGGACCGCAGGCTGCCCGCTGCCGTCCCGCACGTCGAGCACGCGACCCCGGAGTCCGGGCACGGGAACCAGGCGCAGCGCCGGATCCGGCGAGACCGCATCGAGCTCGATCATGTCGGACAATTCAGGCCAGACGATCACGCGCGCCTCGCCGTCGACGGGTCGTGGCTCGAGCTCGATGGTGGTGGCCGTGGACGGCAGCGTGGAGAGCCTGTCGATCGCAGGTGCAAGCGCGGCGAATCGCTCGGAGGCGCTGGCCGCGATCAGCCACTGGAGGCGCGCCGCGCGCTCCGCCGCAGCAGGCTGGGCGGCACGCGCAAGCGTGGCCTCGATGACCGTGCGCAGCGGCTTGACCTGGTTCGACATCGGATCGACAAGCGCCCGCATCGGCGCGAGCGGCATGGCATGCAGGTCGGACCAGGATGCGGGCGTCGCCACGCCACGCCTCGTCCGTTCGTCGATGCCGGGCGATCCGATCGTGAGTGCGGCCACGCCACCTGCTGCATCGAACCAAGGCGTACCGACGTCGACCGGGGGCGCACCGGCCGTGGCCTGCAACGCGAATGCCGCAGGCTGCGGCGCCAACGTCCTGCAGCGCGCACCCACCGAGGTGCCAGCCGACGACGCGGCGGCGAGTTCCGCACCGTCCCCGGGTCCGTCGGCGATCGACGCGGACGAGAGGCCCGCGCTCGCGGGCAAGGGCCACCAGGCCAGGTCCACCATGCTCCCCCCACCGACGGCAGCCCAGGCATCCTCGCCCTTGCCGGCGGGCGAGCCATCGATCCATCGGTCCAATGCATCGGTCCGGACCATCGCATCCTCGATGGCCAGCACCAGGGGTGCCGGCGCTGGATCCGCCTCGGCGAGGATCGATGGTTCGATCCTGACGCGATCGAGGCCCGCCGCCCGCATGGCGCGGAGCCCGCCCAGCGTGGTCACCACGCTCCTGCGGCCATCGTGCTCGATCACCACGCCGCGCAACGGCGGATGGGGCACGCCCGGATCGCCGGCGACGATCGTCACCACCGCCGTTCCATCGCCTGCAGACGAGGACGAGGACGAGACCGACCGCATGACGATGCCCGCCATCGTCACGCCGATCAGGACGATCGCGAGGACGCCGAAGGCGATCCCGCTCATGCGCGCCACGCCGATCCAGGTGCGCGGGAGCCGCGGCGGCGCCGTGGCGGGCTCCATCGGGCGCGCCCGACGACGGCGGCGCTTCGGGGCAGGCTCGTCGCCGGGCGCAGGCGCGTCTGCGCGTCGGCCCAGCGACGCACCGCAGTCCGCACCCGGGCACCGCAGCGGCACGGACTCGGTGCGTGCCACGAGCCACGACCGTCCGCACGCATCGCATCGAATGGGCTTCACGGTGCCCCCTCGCCCTTCTTCAGCTTCCTGCGCCGTTCCAGGTCATCGCGCATGCGGTCGAGCTCCTGCCGGAACAACCGACGGTTGGGATCGTCCTTGCCCTGCGCCAGGCGCTCGGTGTCGATCAACTTGAGCTGCTGCACGCACTCGCGCACCCGGGCCAGCTGCTGCTGCTCGAGGGTGCGCTCGCTGCGGACTTCCTTCATGACCGCATCGACCGCATCGTTCTCCGACTTCGCGGCCAGTCGAACGTCCTCCCAGAGTGAGGCCAACGTCCACAGCGCACGGAGCGTGTCGAGTTCCGTGTCCTCCACCGCGGCCAGATCGACCTGCGACAGGGATGCCTGGAACCGGCGAAGGGCGGCAGCGGTGCCGTCATCCTTCGCGCCGAGCCCCGGGATGAATGGATACGACGCCGAACGACCGGCCAGTGCCGCGACGGCCTTGCCCAGGCGAACCTGCGCCGATGCCCCCTCGGAGGTCGCCCGGGCATCCCGACGCCAGAGTCCCTTGAGTTCCTCAGGTCCATCGTTCAGGCGCCAGCCGTCGACTTCCCGCGCCACGCGCCGCATGAATCCCACGCAGTCCGGTGTGGATCCATCCTCGGGAGCAGGATCGACCGCACGATCGCCGAAGCCGTCGAGGTCCGCGTCGGACCACTCGCGTGGATCGAGCGGGAACCGGTCGCGCGCGTCAGGGGTACCGTCGCCGTCGCAGTCGGCGGTGTGCGAGCACGGCAACCGCCCCTCATCGCGCCACGCATCAGGGATCGGGGCCTCGTCCTGGTTCTTCACCCCGTCGCCGTCGAGGTCGTCATCCTTGTCGTTGGGTTCCCGGTCGCCATCGATGTCGTTTTCCGAGGGCGATGAGTTCGGCAGCCCGTCCCGATCGGTGTCCTCGAGCCGCTGCGCGCGATCGGCGGGGTACGCATCGTCCGGATCCGCCTTGCCATCACCGTCGGTATCGGACAGCAGCGGATCCGAACCCTTCACGAGTTCGGCGGCATCGACGAGGCCATCGCCGTCGTCATCGTCGTCTGCCGCATCGTCCACGCCGTCGCGGTCGGTGTCGACCGATCGCGTCGCATCGGTGGGGAAGGCATCCGTCGGGTCGTTGGTCCCATCACCGTCGGTGTCGGCGCGCTGCGGGTCGGTGCCCCGGATCCGCTCCTGCGAATCGGGGATCCCGTCATCATCCGCATCACCGAGTTTCGGAGCGGGCTTGCCACGTTCGGGCTCGGCCGGCGCAGGCGCGCCCCGTGCAGGCTCGACGGGCTTGTCCCGGTCCAAGGACTCCGGCTTCGGCACCGAGGATCCCGGCGCTGGTGCCGTTGGGTCGTTCCGTGCCGGCGGGGCGACGGCAGGCCGCTGCATCGGCGGCGCCGTGAGGCCGAGTCCGGAAGGAACCGGCGCGGGCACGCCGGGCTGCGGGGCGTTGGGCACAAGCGGGTCGGTGCCGTTGGCGAGTTCGGCGCGATCGAGGCTGCCATCGTTGTCGTCGTCGGGATCGATCGAGTCATCGATGCCATCGCCATCGGTGTCGAGCACCGTGGCGACCACGCCTGCGGGGGCGGCCGGCGCGGTGCCGGCGGTTGCCGACGACGACGAGCGCGCACGCAGGACGATGGCGAGGATCAACAGCAGGATCGAGAGGACCACGGCTGCCACCGCCGCCCATTGCCAGCGTCGATCACGCGATGGCGGCACGACGGTGGGCACGACCTCGAAATCCTCCGAATCGGCCTGGAGGAGGGGCGAACGGCCGGATGATGCGGGAGCCACCTCCACCTCGATCTCCCGCAGCGAGGCCAATCGACCCAACAGCCGTTCGTCGGATGCTGCAGCGAGGGCCCGCGCGCCCACCACCGTGCGCGCCGACCGCGCATCCGGCTCGACGGGCACCAGCGTTCGCGGCGAGTGCGGGGCCGAACCTGCACGCATGGAGCAGAGTCCGACGGCCGGGGGCACCGTGAGCAGGCCGATCCCCCACCCCAAGGCCATGGCATCCGCAGGCGAAAGCGTGTGCAGGGTCGCCAGCACGAGCGCCGGCTGCGACGCGAGCCAGGCCACACCGTCGCGCTCGCGCGCCGACTCGAGCGCATCGATGGTCATGGCTACGCGACGGACCACGCCGCGCTGCGGAACCGTCCGCACCGGCAGGTCGATCGCCCGCGACGCCGCTGAGCGGATCGCACCCCATGCAGCGAGGTCCGAAGCGATCCGGCCGAGGTCCGGGAGCGCCTGCGCCCAGTCGGATGGCGTGAGCACGAGCGTCACCACCTCGACCGTGGCGCGGCCGAAGTCATCGCGCCCACCCGGCAGCAGCCGCGAGATCGCCCAGCGGCCCGAGGGCAGCTGCCGCCCCATCACGCAGGGCTCGCGACGCAGTGCGTCCATGTCCTCCTCGCGCGACACGCCGCCGAAGCCCAGTTCCTCGAGCGCCTCGCGTTCGCGAGCGGTCACGCCCGGCGAAGCGGCAAGGGTCGTGTAGCCCGAGCGCGAACCGAGGACATGGATCTCGGCGCGCGGCATGTCAGAGCCTGCCCATCCACCAGAGCGTCACGACGGACACGGCGACGAGCAGCGCGGTGACGCCGATCCAGAACGTCACCAGCCCGACGCGAGCCTCGCGCTCCTCACGCTCGTCCTCGGCCTGCTCCTCGCGCAGTTGCTCGGCGCGGCGCAGGCTCGCCTCGAGCTGCGATCGCTCGAGTGACTCCTGCTCCTCGACGCGCTCGAGCCAGTCCAGGCAGAACACCAGGGGCTCGACGACGTCGCGCGGGGCACGCCGCCTGCGCGGGATGACGCCGCCGCGCGGCGATCGGACCACGCTGGTCGCGCTGCTCGCGAAGGCGACGGTGCGTGTGCCGCCGAGTTCACGGAAGATCTGCGGATAGAGCCGTTCGGCGAGTGCGCGCGGGCCGCCCTCGGCGCGCAGCAGCGCGACGTGCAGGTCGCACTTGGTCAGGACGACGACCACAGGTACGTCATCGCCGTTGGGCATCGAACGCAATCGGTTGACGGCCGCCACGAGGCCGAACGCGTCTTCTTCGCGCTCGATGCCGGCCTTCATCGCGACCGCCGGATCGACCAGCAGGATGAGTGCGGCGGCCCGGTCGACCGCATCACGGAGCTCCTGGCTGGCGGCATCCTGCGCATTCAGGGCGAAGGCCGTGCGGAAGACTTCGCCGGGATAGTCCATCGCCGAGAGCACCTTGGTCCGGCCGTCGAGAGTGATGTCGATGTCGATCACCGTGCTGCTCTGCGTGGACACGGGCCACTTGCCGGCATCGAGGTCCATCGCCATGCGGCGCAGCTCCGAGTGGAGGCGGCCCTCGCGCGCACGGGCGCTGAGCGTGCGGATCGCATCCCCCGACGCGGCCGGGCGCTCGGGCACGAAACGGCCGTTCACGAGGTTGCAGCCGCTCCACAACGCCTCGTACAGCCGCGTGATGAAGACGGTCTTTCCGGAACCACGGCGACCGAGGACCACGATCCGGTCACGCATGCCGCCGGGTCGGTGCAGGTCGCCCACCGACATGGTCATGGGGTCATCGGGCCGCTGCGCGGCGGGATCCGAGGCGAACCCGTCGAAGGCAGCATCGAGGTCATGCGCCATCAACGTGTCGTCGCTCCGGCCGTGACCCTCGGGATGTCGCTTCGACCCCATCTGCGGCACCCCTTCCGCGCCGACACGGCGCTCGGAAGAGCATACCTGCCTTCACCGCCGCACCCACCAACACAGCCGCCTCCCGTGGAGCTCGGGAGGCGGCGTGGAACGGTGGCTGTCGGCGCGGAGGATCTGGCCGGCCGGGGGTCGTGACCCGGCCGGGCCCGGCAGCGCCGGACCCGCCGGGAAGTCCGTCAGAGTTCCTTCATGCGGTGCTGCATCTGCGCCTTCATGCGCGCGAGGATGCTCGAGTGCATCTGGCTGACGCGGCTCTCCGAGAGGTCGAGCGTCATGCCGATTTCCTTCATCGTCATCTCCTCGTAGTAGTAGAGGACGACGATCAGTCGCTCGGCACGCGACAGCCCCTTGGTCAGGAGCAGCTTGAGGTCGGCCTTGCCGACCGACTGCAGCGGATCGGCCTGGCGGTTGTCCTCGATGACGTCGATCTCGCGCACGTCGCGGCTCGAGTCGGTCTCGAACCACTTGCGGTTCAGGCTGACCGTGCCGACCGGGCGCGAATCCTTGACGACCTTGTCGAAGTCCTCGCGCGTGAGGCCGCTCTCGGCGAGCACTTCCTCGTCGGTCGGCTTGCGTCCGAGGCGCCCCTGCAGGTCCTTGCGGATGCGCTCGATCTTGGCGGTGCGGCTGCGGACCAGGCGCGGGACCCAGTCCATGCTGCGCAGCTCGTCGTAGATCGCACCCTTCACGCGCTGGGCGCAGAAGGTCTCGAACTTCACGCCGCGGCTGGGCTCGAAGCTCTTGATGGCATCCATGAGCCCGAACAGGCCGGCGGAGTTGAGGTCATCCACATCGACCTCGCTCGGCAGCTTCATGCGCAGCCGCTCGGCGTTGAACTTCACGATGTGGAGGTAGTTCTCGATGAGGACGTTGCGCAGACGCTCCAGCTCGACGGGGTTATCGCCACTTGCCTGAAGCGTCTTGAACGCTTGCCAGGTCGCGTCGATCGGAGACTGCTGCGCCGGTGCCTCGATGGCCGCGGCGGTCAGTTCGACCAGGTCCTCGGTGTCGGTGGACGCCAGTGCCTCGGCGGATCTCAACCGTAGCGAGGTCGAGGACCGACCACTGCGCTTGGGTGGCACACCGCTGCCTCGGGCGACGCCCTTGACAGTCCCTTCCTTCAATGCACGAGCATTCGCTCTGGACATGCGTGGTCGCTCCTTGACCAAGGGGCCTTGCGGCCCAGACCAGGTTCACGACGAGACATCCGTGCCGCGTCGGCCGAGCTCGGTGCCATCCATGGCTCCTCGTCGGCAGCGGGAACATAGCAGATGGTTTCCGGACGGTGCAAGGCCACCGACCGACCTTTGTGCCAATTTCATTTCTCGGACCCGATGAGCACCGGCACCGCCTGACGGCGGACCTCGATGCGCACCGCCACAGCATCGTGTGGTTGGCGAGGACGATCACCGTCCATCTGGTAGTGCACCGGCTCGTCGACGCCGCGCACGACGATCGATTGCGCGCGCCAGTGCTGGAAGCGGCGGGCGCCCGATTGTCGCCGGATCCAGCAGCGCAGCACCCAGCCGGCAGCGCCGATCGCCGAGCGGCACGGGAAGAAGCACGCATCGAGCATGCCATCATCATCGATCGCCATCGCCGCCGGATCGATGTGCGCCGCGTAGCGACGCGAGTTGCCGATGACGAGGAATCCCGGGCCAGGCAACGACCACGGTGATCCATCGAGCTCCACGCGCAGCCGCGGCGCACGCCATCGCAGCACCTGGCGCAGGATCGGCTTCGCGTAGCTGAGTTTCGAGATCGCACCGGTGCGGGCGCCCGCCAGGTCGTGCACCACCTCCGCATCGAGGCCGATCCCGCACATGGCCAGGAAGGGCTCGCCGTTGGCAAGGGCCAGGTCGACGCGGCGGACCGCACCGCCGCGCAGGCGCCGCACGAGCGCTCCCGTGTCTCGGGTCATGCCGAAGTGCCGGGCGAACAGGTTCTCCGTACCGAACGGCAGGTTGCAGAGCGGGACCCCGACGCGCGCCGCACTCATCGAGGCAGTCCGCACGGCACCGTCACCACCCATGACGACCAGCGCGTCGCGACCGGCGAGCGGCTCATCGAGCCACTGTTCGCTCGGCCCGGGCTCCGTCGCGAGCCGCCGGACCTCGAACCCGGCGCGCTCAAGCTCACGCTCGACCCCGACGCTGGCGGCCGCCGCCTTCCCGCCACCGGAAATCGGATTGAAGATCACCAGGACCCTGCGCACCCGGGCACGATAGACCGACGGCGTGAGCGTCTCATGAAGGACCGTCCGGGCGGAACCGATCGGCCGCGTGGCGACCGACCCACGAGGACCCGAGGAGATTGGCGGCGTGGGCCGAGAACCCCTACGATCCATCCATGCTGCGCATCGTGGCGCTCCTCGCCCCCATCGCCCTTGCGGCCCCCTGCCTCGCCCAGACCCAGGTCCTCGACGAGAACGACCAGTGGGTCGCGCCGGCGGGCGTCGCGCCCGGCAGCCCGGAAGGACGCCTGCAGGTCGTTCGCGAGACCCTTGCCCGGGGCGAGTACGCGCGCGCGCAGAAACTGGCCGACGCCTGGCTCGAGTCGTTCCCCGCCAACGGCCTGCGTGCCCGATGCCTGCTCGCCCGCGGCGATGCCCTGTGGAAGGGCGGCAACGAGTACGACGCGCTCTTCGACTACGAGGAGATCGCCCGCCGCTATCCCTCGAGCGACGTCTTCGTGCTCGCGCTCCAGCGTGAGTACACGATCGCCTGCGCCTACGCGGACGGCCTGAAGCGACGCTTCTTCGGCACGGTGCGCATCGTCGATGCCACCGACGAAGCCGTCGAGATGCTCATCCGCGTGCAGGAACGCCTGCCGGGCAGCCAGCTGGCAGAGCAGGCCGGCATGCGGCTGGCCGACCACTACTTCGACACGCGCCAGCTCGACATGGCGGCCGAGGCCTACGACCTCTTCGTCCAGAACTACCCGCGCAGCCCGCAGGTCGACAAGGCGCGGCTGCGGCTGATCTATTCGTACTGCGCATCGTTCCGCGGGCCCGAACACAGCGCCAAGGGCCTCGTGGAAGCGCAGATCCGCCTGCGCGAACTGCAGGTCCGCGATCCCATGCTGGCCAACAAGATCGGGGCCGAGGCGCTGCTCGTGCGCATCGACGAGAGCGAGGCGCGCGACCTCGTCGGCGCCGAGCGCTTCATCCGACGGCTCGTGACGCGCTTCCCGCGCAGCGTGTCGACGCTCGATGCACTCGACATCGCGCCCGAGCTGGCGATGAAGCTCCCCGAGCACGCCAAGGCCGGCGCGCCCGACTACGCCGCGCTGCGGACGGCCATGCGTGCCGCGCTGGAACCCAAGCCGCTGACGCCCCCCACCGGCGACGCGACCAAGGAGGCCGCGCCCGGAGAACCGTCCCCGGCAGTCCCCGCGGCCGTGCCCGCTGCACCGGCACCCGCGACCGCGCCATGAGCCTTCGCATCGGATCCCTGCTCTGCCTGATCACGTGTCTGGTCGCCTGTGACGGCGCACCGAAGTACGAGTCGGGGCAGCGCTACGACAAGGGCGTGCGCACCGTGGCCGTGCCGGTCGCCAAGAACGTGACCTTCGACCGCAAGGTTGCTCCCGAACTGACCGATGCCCTCGTCAAGGCCATCGAATCAGGCACGCACTTCCGCGTGGCCAGCGAGGGCAAGGCCGACACCGTGCTGCGGGCCACGATCCGCACCGTCGACCTGCAGCAGATCAGCAAGAGCCGCGGCACCGGCCTGAGCGAGGAAATGGCCCTGAACGTCACGGTCGACTACGAGTGGGTCGACCAGCGGACGGGCAAGCCCCTCGTCCAGCGCAACGGCTTCCGCGAATCCGCCGTCTTCGTCGCGAGCCTGCCCATCCAGCAGCCGATCGACCTCGCACGGTTCCAAGTCGTCGAACAACTGGCCACGGCGATCGTTGACAGCATGCAGGCCGATTGGTGATCACCATGAACGAACTCCTCCCCCCGATCCACGCCCAGCAGAACCAGTCGTCCCCCGGCAAGGGCCCGCCATCGGGCGGCAAGGGACCGGGTGGTCCGGGCGGTGCCGCTCCGCCGCGCCGGCCCGGCCTGACGCTGATCATGCTCCTTGGCCTGATGGTGCTCGTGGGCATGGTGCTCTTCTCCGGCGGTCCCGAGGGACAGGAGCAGCCCCTGCCCACGCTCATCGAGTACGCCAAGCAGGGCAAGCTCAAGGATGGCTCGATCATCATCGAGACCGGCCGCGTGGTCGCCGAGGTCAAGGAGAACGCCACGGCGTGGAGCGCTCCTGCAACGGGCAAGGACGGCAAGGCCCCCGCTGCGGCCAGCCAGCCCACGCGCATCTACTCCACGATCCTCCCGGATGACTACGGATGGATCCGCAACCAGCTGACCGCCGCAGGCGTGGGCTGGAGCGAAGAGAACACCGGGCAGTCCTGGTTCATGGCCCTGCTGCCGAGCCTGCTCTCGCTCGGCGTGCTCATCTTCATCTTCTGGTTCTTCATGCGCGGCCTTCGCTCGGCCGGCGGCGGCCCCGGCGGCATGCTGGGCAACTTCGGCAAGAGCCGCCACCGCCTGCAGACGAAGGACTCGACCGGCATCACGTTCAAGGACGTGGCCGGCATCGAGGAGGCCAAGGAGGAAGTCAGCGAGATCGTCGAGTTCCTCAGGAACCCCAAGAAGTTCGCGCGGCTCGGCGGCCGCATCCCCCGCGGCGTGCTGCTCTCCGGCCCGCCGGGCTGCGGCAAGACGATGCTCGCCAAGGCCATCGCCGGCGAGGCCGATGCGCCCTTCTTCTCGATCTCGGGCTCGGACTTCGTCGAGATGTTCGTGGGCGTGGGCGCCAGTCGCGTGCGCGACCTCTTCAAGCAGGCGAAGGAGAACGCCCCCTGCATCATCTTCCTCGATGAGATCGATGCGGTCGGCCGCCGTCGCGGCGGCGGCTTCAACAGCGGCGGCCATGACGAGCGCGAGCAGACCCTGAACGCCATCCTCGTCGAGATGGACGGCTTCGAGGCCAGCGACCAGGTCATCGTGATCGCCGGCACCAACCGGCTCGACGTGCTCGACCCCGCACTCACGCGGCCCGGCCGCTTCGACCGTTCGATCCAGGTGCCGCTGCCCGACGTGAAGGGCCGCGCCGAGATCCTCGCGGTGCACGCGAAGAAGGTGAAGATGGGGCCTGATGTCGATCTGGCCCGCATCGCCAAGGCCACGCCCATGTTCAGCGGCGCCGACCTGGCCGCGCTCATCAACGAGAGCGCGATCATCGCCACGATGGCCGAGAAGGACTTCATCGAGCAGAACGACCTCGAGGAGGCGCGCGACAAGGTCCGCTGGGGCCG
>JBEGNG010000006.1:0-15249 GCA_041182645.1 Planctomycetota bacterium | reverse complement strand
GGTGCCGTTGCTGCCGGAGCGCGATGCCATGGAGAGCTACCTCGTGGGGGGCAGGGGTGGCGAAGGGCCACCCCGAGACCCGGAGTGTCGCGCATGGAGGGGGCATGCGTCAAGCGGATCGGTGGTCCGATCACCTTGTCGCCCGATGGCTTGCGCCGAAGCCGCCGAGCCGCCATAATGCCGGATCCCCCGCAGTCAGCAGAGGAACCACACCAGTGCCCAACACCGCATCGGCAAAGAAGCGAGTCCGCCAGACCGAAGAGCGCAACGCCCGCAACCGCTGGCGCCGCACCCGCGTGAAGGATGCCGTCAAGGCGTTCAACACCGCCGTGCTGGCCGGTGACAGCAAGGCTGCCGCCGAGGCCTACAACAAGGTCGCGAGCCTGATGGACAAGTTCTCGCACACCCCGACCATGCACAAGAACACGGCGGCGCGCCGCAAGAGCCGCCTCGCCAAGCGCCTGGCCGGCATCACGGCGAAGAAGTGAGCCGTGGCGGCCCGCACGCCGCGCACCCGACACAAGCCCAGAGCGGCCCGGCCCGAAGCCGGGCCGTTGTCCTATTGGGAACGCTCGAAGCAGCCGCTCGAGATCCTGGCGCTGCTGGTCCCCCTGATCGTGCTCTATGAAGTCGGGCTCGTGCGCTGGCTCGCTTCGGCCCACGGCGTGCAGACCAACGATGCTCACCGAGGACTGGTCCACCTGTTCGAGTCCTTCGGCATGGATGCCACTCGCCTGGGGCTCCCGGTGCTCAGCCTGCCGGCGCTGGCCATGGTCGTGGTGCTGCTGGTGCTGCACGTGCTCTCGCGGAAGCCGTGGTCGGTCGACCTGCCCACCGTGGCCGGCATGGTCGTCGAGGGCGCGCTCGCGGGGCTGCCGCTCTACGTGCTCGTCCGCGCGGTGATGGGCGTCTCGATGATGGCGGCAGCGGCGGCACCGGGCACCTGGCTGGGCGACCGCATCCTCATCTCGATCGGTGCGGGGCTCTACGAGGAGTTCATCTTCCGCATGGTGGCGCTGCTGCTGCTGCACTCCTTGCTGGCGGACCTCCTGCGGGTCAAGGATCCCTGGGCGACCTGGATCGCGGTCGTGATCGCCGCGATCGCCTTCGCCGCCTACCACCCGCTGCGGGGAGCGACCGGCGCGGTCCAGTGGCCGGTCTTCGCGTCGCTCCTGGTGGCGGGGCTCTACTTCGGCGGGCTGTACGTGGTGCGCGGGTTCGGCATCGCGGTCGCCGCGCATGCGTCCTACGACATCGTCGTGGCCGCGTTGGCCAGCCCCGCTGGATAGCATCGCGGGCATGTCCGATGCACGCTCCGTCCGCCTCCTCGTGCTCGACGTCGATGGCGTCCTGACCGACGCCGGCATCATCTACTCCGAGGACGGCGTCGAGCACAAGCGCTTCTGCGCGCGCGACGGTGCAGGGATCGTCGCCTGGCGGCGGCTCGGCAACCGCGTCGCGATCCTGTCGGGGCGGACCTCGGCGACGGTGGAGCGACGCGCGCGCGAACTCGGCATCGAGGTGGTGGTGCAGGGATCGAAGGACAAGCTGGCGGACCTTCGGTCGATCGTCGATCGATGCGGGTGCACGCTCGACGAGACCGCGATGATGGGCGATGACTGGCCCGACCTGCCCGCGATGATGGCGTGCCACTACCGGATCACCGTCGCCGATGCATGCCAGGACGTGCGCAGCATCGCCGACTTCGTCGCGCGCCACCGGGGCGGCCACGGTGCCGTGCGTGAGGCGATCGAACACCTGCTGCAGGCGCAGGGGCGCCTGGCGGAGGCGCCATCGTGCTTCGTGGGCTGACGCCGACCCGGCTGGTCCTGCTGGGCTCGGCGCTGCTGGTGAGCGCGGGGCTGCTGGTGGTGGCGGCCGGGAGCGATCGCGGGATCCCGCGCGGAGCACCCCGCAGGATCAAGGACCCCGCCTCGCTCGCGCCGCCGAAGGCACTGGGCGACGATGAACAGGCGCGCGCCGGTGCGCCGGGCGACATGCGCGGCGGCATGCAGCTCGATGCCGGTGCGTGGGTGCAGGTTGCCGGGCCGGATGGACGGGTCAAGCAGCGCTACACGGCGCAGCGCATCGATCCGCGTCCCGGGCAGTGGCTCGAGATGGTGCAGCCCCGGGCGGTCATGCACAGCCCCAACGGCCGGATCGTCGCCTTGCGCGGTGACCGCGGCCGAGCGCACGTGCCGGCCAAGGCACTCGAGAATGGCCGCTTCGAGGGCAATGTCGTCGTGAGCGTCTGGATGCCCGACGATGCGGGGCGCAGCCCCGACATCACCACCGAGGAGCCGTCGGTGGTCGTGCACGCCGACGAGGCGACCTTCGACGCGATCCGCAACCGCATCGATGCGCCGGGGGAAGTGCAGATCACGAGCCCGACGCTGGAGTTCACCGGCGAGAACCTGGAGCTCGTGCTGTCGGCGGACGGCCGATCGATCGAGTTGCTGTCGGTGCGCCGGCCGCTCTCCCCGCTCGTGATCACGCGGCTGCCCGGGAGCAAGGCCGCGCGCGCGGCGCGGATGGCGCCTGACCTGGCCGATGGTGCATCGCAGGGGCTTCCCCAGTATGCGGTCGATGATCCCAAGCGGACCGGACGGCCCTATCGGCTGCAGTTGCGTGACCAGGTGAACATCACGCGCGAGCGTGGTGGCCGGTCGAGTTCCATGACTGGAGACCAGCTCGTCGCGTACTTCCACCTCGAGGAGGGCGCGACGGGGGATCGGCTCGTCGAGTCGTCGCCCGTGCTCGGTCCGCTGCCGACGGTGGTGGCGGCGCAGGCGATCGCCGCGATCGAGGATCCGGAGCGCATCGTGGTGCGGTTCGCGGGGCCCTTGCTGATGCGGCCCGCCGTTGCCGAGGAGCAGCCGCCGGCCGACGATCACCTGCGCGTCGAACTCGATGGTCGGCCCGTGGAGCTGGCCGACCTGCCGATGGCGCTGCGGGCACCGGACGTCACCGTGGACCTGGTCCGCACGACGGACGGTGACCAGCCGGAGCGGCTGCTCGCCAAGGGCGGGGCGCGGGCCACCGACGGCACGCGCGTGATCGAGTCCTCGGTCATGGAGATCCTGCTTGATGGGCAGCCGGGCGGCAGCGAGCCGAGGCGTGCGGTCCTGACCGACGGCGTCAGGCTGTCCGACCGGGATCGTGCCGCCAGCGCACGCTCGGCCGACATCCGCTTCGCCCGCGGCAGTGACGGCAAGGCCCAGCCCCGCCGCGCCGAACTCCGCGGCGGCGTGACGATGGTCGAGGGATCACGCACGGTCGGTGCGGGCGACCTCGACCTGGACTTCGTCGAGGTGGATGATGCGGCCCAGCCGGTCCGGGCCCGCCTGCGCAACGAGGTGCGCATCAGCGACGACCTGCAGGTGCTCTGGTCGAAGGAGGTCGATTGCACCTTCGGTCCGGTCGAGGGGGCGAACGGCCACCAGCTCGTGCAGGCCGATGCCTCGTCGGGCGTGCAGCTGCAGGTGAAGGATGGGGCCCGCGTCTTCGCCGACTCGCTGCAGGCCGACCTCGTGCGGCGCCAGGCGTTGCTCCGTGGGCCCGGCCTGCAGGTGGTGCGCGGTCCGGTGCGCGTCGACCAGATCGCCTCGTTGCGCGTGGATGAGAAGGAACGGTCCGCACGGGTCGATGGGCCTGGTCGCGCCCAGGGTTTCGAGAGCGCGCTGCTGGCCGATGCGCTCGCCTCGGCGAAGGCCGTGGCCCCGAAGGATCCCAGCCTGCGCAAGCAGTTCGAGGCGACCTGGCAGGAACAGATGGCCTTCCAGGAACGCGACGCCGAGGGCGCGCTGCTGGAGCTGCGTGGCCAGGTCGCGGTGCGGGCCGAGCCGACGATCGGCGAGATCGACCTGTGCGATGCGCGTGCGGTGAGCGTGGAGTTCCTGCCCCGCGGCACGCCCGATGCGGCCGTCGAAGCCGCGGGGGGCAAGGACCTCCGCGTGAGCCGCGTGGTCGCCGTCGGTGGTGCGCAGGTGCAGAACCAGGTCTGGACCATGACCGATGGGCGGCGCACCGGCGAGCCGCGGCTCGTGCGGTTGCAGGGCGATCGACTGGAGTTCGACATGGTGCGCAGCGAGGTGACCGTGCCCGGGCCGGGCTCGGTGCTCGTGAACAATCCGTCGGCCGCCGGCGCGCGCGCGGCGTCGTTCGTCGGCCCGGGCAGCGAGGGCGTGACGCGCTTCCGCTTCGCCGAAGGCATGCAGATCCGGCAGGTCGAGGGCGGCCTGCACCGCATGAGCATGCGCACGAACGTCGAGGTGGCGCATGCGGGGCCGCGCGAGGGCGACACCTTCACGCTGACCTGTGCGGCGCTCGATGCCGAGCTCTCGCGGCCCGATGCGGCTGCCGCGGCGAAGGACGGTGCCATGGGGTTCGGCGGCGCCGCCGAGATCCGCACGCTGAAGGCCGGTGGTGCGGTGTTCGTGCGCTCCTCGCAGTTCGAGTGCGAGTGCGAGTCGTTCGACTACGACGCTGCCACCCAGGTGGCAGTCATGCGCGCGGCACCGGGGCGACTGATCGCGCTCGTCCCCGCGGGGCAATCGACGCCCACGCGGGCCGCTGCCTTCCGCTGGGACATGGCCGCGGGGCGGCTGACCGTCGAGGGCGCACAGGGCGGCCTTCGCCGCTGAGGCCCCGGGCTGGACGGATCGGTCGTCTCAGGCGAGCGCGAGTTCACGCGCGTTGGGTCGTGCCGCGATGCGATCCATCGCGAACGGTGCGCCGAGTTCATTGCAGAGCATGCGCGAGGTGATCTGGCTCGAGAGGAAGATGACGGGGAGCCCCGAGCCCGGGTGGGTACCGCCGCCGACGAGCCAGAGGCCGTCGAAGCCGGGCAGGCGGTGCTGCGGGCGGCGGTGGAGCATCTGGCCCAGGTTGTGCGCGAGATTGAAGGTCGCACCATGGTTGATGCGCTCGGCTTGCCAGTCGGCCGGCGTGACCAGGCGTTCGGTGCGGATCCGGCGGGCGACGTCGGGGATGCCGAGCCGGTGCTCGAGCTGGTGGAGCGCGTCGGCGCGGAGCCGTGGTCGCATCGCATCCCAGTCCACGGTGCAGTGGCCCGCCTTGTTGTTCGTCGATGGCAGCAGGACGTAGAGCGAGCTGCTGCCATCCGGCGCGAGCGTCGGGTCGATGCGCGATGGATTGCAGGCGTAGATCGAGGGATCGTCGCTCCAGCAGCCGCGCTCGGCGATGTCCTTGAGGTTCTCGGTGTAGGTCTCGCTGGTGTAGATCGTGTGGTGGGGCAGGTCGACGGTGCCGTCGAGGCCCAGGTAGAGCATGACCGTGCTGCAGGAGTAGCGCTTGGCGTCGAGCGCGGCATCCTGCTGGTCGCGGCGGCGCAGGTCGGCGGGCACGAGGTTCTTCATCGCCCAGGTCGCGTCGGCGTTGACGATGACCTGGCCGTGTCGGTGCTCGATGCCATCGACCATCACGCCGCGCACCTTGCGGCCATCGAAGGTCAGGCGGTCGACCGGCGACGAGGTGTGGATGCGCACGCCCATGCTGCGTGCGATGTCGGCCATGGCCTGCATGAGCGCATTGCAGCCGCCCGTGGGGTGCCAGATGCCGTACTCGTACTCGATGAACGGCAGGATGCTGAAGAGGCTCGGGCACTCGAACGGGCTCATGCCCAGGTACTTGCTCTGGAAGCAGAGCGAGAGCCGCACGAGCGGGTCGCTGAAGTACTCGCCCAGGTGCGTGTGCAGCGACTGCCACGGCTTGATGCGCGGTGCGACCTTGATGCCGTCGAGCGTCAGCAGGTCGTAGAGCCCACGCATGGGCGACTCGAGGATCGGCGTCATCGCCGCGAGCTTGCTGCGGTTGTCGTCGAGGAAGCGGCGGAAGGCGATGCCGTCACCGGCGCGGCGTGCCTCGAACTGCGCGACCATGCGGGCCACGTCCTGCGTGGCGTCGATCTGCACGGCAGGAGCGCCCGGCTGGCCGTGGAGCAGCCGGTACATCGGGTCGAGGCGGGTGAGCTCGGCGTGATCGTGCAGGGAGTGACCGGTGGTCCGGACGATCTCCTCGAGCACGTACGGCATCATGAAGAACGTGGGGCCGCAGTCCCAGTGGAACCCGTCCTGGCTCAGGCGGCGCGTGCGCCCACCGACACGGTCATGGGCCTCGTAGATGGTCACTTGGAGGCCGCTGGCCGCCAACAGCAGCGCGGCAGCCAGTCCTCCCGGGCCTGCCCCGACGATGGCGACGGAACGTTCAGCGGCGATTGAAGCGTTGGCGATCACGGAACGGGCTTCGGGTGGCTCCGGAGCCCGGATTCACGAATCCAAACCCCTGCTGCGGGCGAACCAAGGCCGCCATGCGTACTGCCGCCGTTCCAGTGGAGCCGACCGATGTCCGGGTGCAGTCGAGCACCGCGCGCGCCTGCTCCGTCGGGTGCTGCACGCCCGCCGCCGTGGCTCCGGTGGCCTGGGCCGACCTTGCGGCACGCATCGCCTGGCTCGACCAGCGGATCGATGCCCTCGCCTCGCGGGCCGGCTCCCTCGCGCGACTGATCTCGGACGAGGTGGGCAAGCCGGTGCACGAGGCCGCCATCGCCGACGTGATGGCGCTGCTCGCGGCGATGCGCTGGACCTCGCGCCATGCGCCGACCATCCTGTCGACGCGCCGTGCAGGCTGGGGCAGCGCGATGTTCCTCGGCCGCTCCATCCGCACCGAACGAGCCCCGCTGGGTCATGTCGCGATCATCGGGACCTGGAACTACCCGCTCCAGCTCCTGGGGGTGCAGGTCGTGCATGCGCTCATCGCCGGCAACCGGGTCACGGTCAAGCCGAGCGAGCGCTGCCCGCGGACGCACGCCGCCCTGATCGACCTGCTGATGGTTGGCCTTCCCGACGGCATGCTCGTCGCCACCGAGCCCACGCGCGAGGCGGGCGAGCGCCTGCTCGCGGGCGGTCGCTTCGACCACGTCGTCTTCACCGGCTCGAGCACCGTGGGGCGTCGCGTCGCGCAGCGCTGCGCGCTCGACATGATCCCGTCGACGCTCGAACTCTCCGGCTCGGACAGCGCGCTGGTGCTGGCCGATGCCGACCCGGTACGCGCCGCGCGCGCGGTGTGGAACGGCTTCACGATGAACGCAGGCCAGACCTGCATGGCCCCGCGTCGGGCGATCGTGGCGCGCGAGGTTGCACCGGCCTTCGTCCATGAACTGCGCGTGCTTGCCGCCGCTGCGGCGCCGGTCACGCTCATCGATGATGCCGCGGCCCTGCAGGTCGACGCAGCCGTGCACGAAGCCGTCGCTGCAGGGGGGCTGCCCATCACCGGCGTCCTCGAAGCGCGGGCGGGGCGCTCGATGCGGCCCAGCATCGTGGTGGGTGCGCCTGCCTCGAGCGCGCTCGCGCGTGGCGAGCACTTCGGTCCCGCGTTGGCCGTCCTGGTCGAGTCGGACGACGAAGCGGTGGTCGAGCGCCACCGCGGGTACGGACAGAACCTGAGCGCCTCCGTCTTCACGCGGGGCACGCCCGAGCGGCGCATGGTCGAGTCGCTCGGCGCGAGCATCGTGACGATCAACGAGTGCGTCGTGGCCTCTGGGCACCCGGCCGTCCCGCTCGCCGGTTCAGGCGAGAGCGGGTGGGGCACCAGCAGGGGCGCGGATGGGTTGCTCGCGATGACGCGCCCCGTGACCGTCGCCACGACCCGCCGCGGCGCGGACGTTCCCGTCGGCACGCCTCCACCGATGGTGCTGCGCGCCCTCGCCTGGCTGCTGCGGGCCGACCTGCGGCGCTGACGGCCGACCGTACCCGACCCTGCGACGAACCAACCGCACCAACCCCACCATCCGACACGAACCGCCATGAGCACCAACCGCCCAACCGCCATCGTCATCGGGGGAGGCCTCGCCGGCCTCTCCGCCGCCACCGAACTCACCACCAACGGCTTCGCCGTCACGGTGGTCGAACGCAACCAGCACCTGGGCGGCAAGATGAACGTGCTCTCCGAGAAGGGCTTCACCTTCGACATGGGGCCCACGATCCTCACGATGCCGCAGGTCGTGCGCGGGATCATCTCGCGCAGCGGCCGCTCGGTGCCGGACTACCTCGACCTGGTGGACCTCGATCCCCAGTGGCGCTGCATGTGGGACGACGGCACGGTGATCGACCTGCGCAAGGATCCGCAGGCGATGGCCGCGGCGCTCGACCGACAGTTCCCCGGCACCGGGGCCGGCGCAGGCTGGGCGTCGTTCGTGGACTACAGCCGCCGCATGTACCGCCTGAGCGACAAGGTCTTCTTCTACAAGGACCTCGGCGGGATCGGTGACCTCATGCGCAGGCCGCCCGCGCGCGATCCCGGGCTGCTCGGCGACGTGCTGAACATGCGCATGCACTCGACCGTGGCCGGCACGATCCACAAGCACATCGGCGAGCCGCACATGGCCCAGCTGTGCGAGCACTTCCTGCAGTACGTGGGCTCGAGCCCGTTCCTCGCGCCTGCCATCCTCACGCTCATCGCCTCGGCGCAGGTCGACCACGGCTGCATGTACAGCATGGGCGGCACGCGCATGGTGGCGCGCTCGCTCGAGCGGATCCTGCGCGAGGAGAAGGCCGAGCTCATCACGGGTGTCGGCGTGCGCCGGATCATCCAGGAGGGTGGCCGTGCGGTGGGCGTGGAGCTCGAGGACGGCCGGTCGCTGCGCGCGGACGTGGTCGTCAGCAACTGCGACGTGCAGCGCACCAACCGCGACCTCATCGGGACGCCGCAGGGCCGCGCGGAACAGGAGGACATCGCGGGGAAGTACACGCCTGCCTGCAGCGGCGTGGTGCTCTACCTGGGCCTCGACCGCCAGTACGACCACGTGCTGCACCACGACTTCCTGTTCAGCAGGGATTCGCAGCACGAGTTCGACGACATCTACCGCCTGGGCATCCCGGCGCGCGACCCGACGCTCTACCTCGCGGTGCCCAGCCGCACCGACCCGGGTCAGGCACCGGCCGGCTGCGAGGCGCTCTACATCCTCGTGCACACGCCCTTCCGCCGCGAAGGCCAGGAGTGGGATGCGCCGGGCGGCCTGTTCGACCAGTACCGACCGGTGATCATCGACAAGCTTCGCCGCAACGGCTTCACGGACATCGAGAAGCACATCGTGGTCGAGCGCCGACTCACCCCGGCGATGATCGACCGCATGTACAACGCCGAGGGCGGCGCGATCTACGGCCTGGCCTCGCACGGGAAGCTCCGCGGCGGCTTCAAGCCCCGCAACCGCAGCCGCGTGCTCAAGGGCCTGTACCTCGCGGGTGGCAGCGCGAACCCCGGCCCCGGCGTCCCGATGGTCCTCATGAGCGGCGTCACGGCGGCGAATGCCGTCTGCGAGGACGTCGGCATCCGACCGGCCCAGGTGCAGGAGCGCGAGGCGTGCCTGCAGCCGGCCTGACCGACGGACGGCCGAGCGCGGGCTTCAAGCGCGTCTTCGGCTGGTACGTGCGGCGGCTCGTCCGCAAGCGGTTCGCCGCCGTGCGGGCGATGCCCGGCACGATGGACCTGCTGCGTGCCATCGGGTCCCATGACGGTCCCGCGATCGTCGCGATGAACCACTCGAGCTGGTGGGATCCGATGATCGCCTGCGTCCTGCACCCGATGACCGCAGGGGAGCGCGGCGTCTTCGCCCCGATCGACGAGGCCATGCTGCGCAAGTTCCGGTTCTTCGCCCGCTGCGGCCTCTTCGGGGTGGATCCCGATTCGACCGCGAGCCTCTCGCGGCTCGCCGACTACAGCGCGCGGGAGTTCGCGCGCGAGCCCCGCAGCACGCTCTGGATCACGCCGCAGGGGCGCTTCGCCGACGTGCGCGCGCCGATCGTGCTGCGTCCGGGCGTCGGCGTCGTGGCGCACCGGGCACTGGGTCCCAAGGTTGCGGTCCTCGCGGTCGAGTACGGCTTCTGGACCGAGCAGCGCCCCGAGGCCTTCCTCTGCGGGCGGCTCGTCGACCCGCCGACGGAGGCCAGCGCCCGCGGCTGGCACCGTGCCATCGAGGCATCGCTCGCCGGGGCGTGCGGCTCGCTGGCGGAAGCCGTCATCGCCCGCGATCCGTCGCGATTCGAGTCCGTGCTGGGCGGCGGCGGCGCGACGATCAACCCGGTCTACGACGCCATGCTCGCGGCGCGCGGCCAGGACGCCACGATCGACCTCGGCGCCCGGCGCGGGGGGCCGCGATGAGCGCACTCGGCACGCTGCTGGGCGTCGGCACGGTCGTCGGCGCGGTCGGCTGCGCGATCGCGTGGGGCGGCATGGCGTCGAACCTGCGTCTCTACACGAGGACGCTGCGCGGCGACCGGCCGTCGCGCGCGGGGGGTGATCCGGTCGTGAGCGTCTGCATCCCGGCACGCAACGAGGAGCCCAACATCGAGGCGTGCGTGCGCAGCGTGCTCGCCGGCACCGATGTCCCCGTCGAGGTGCTCGTCTACGACGACCAGAGCACCGATGCCACGCCCGCGATCCTCGCCCGGCTCGTGGCGGAGGACCCGCGCGTGCGCGTCGTGCCGACGCAGGCGCTCCCGGCCGGCTGGAACGGCAAGCAGTGGGGGTGCGAGCGGATGGGCCGGGCCGCGCGCGGTGCGTGGGTGCTCTTCACCGATGCCGACGTGCGGTTCGAGCCGGATTGCGTCGCGCGCACGCTTGCCCGCGCCGAGTCGCTCGGTGCCGACCTGCTCTCGACGGTCCCGCGCCAGCTCACCGGTTCGTGGGCCGAGCATGCGGTGATCCCGCTCATCAGCTTCGTCCTGCTCTCGTACCTGCCGATGGGACGCATGCGGTCCACCACGAGCCCCGCCGCGAGCGGCGCCTGCGGGCAGTTCATCCTCGCCCGGCGCGAGGCGTGGCTCGCCAGCGGCGGGCACGCCGCCTTCCGTGCCAGCATGCATGACGGCATCAAGATGCCGCGCGCGTTCCGTGCCGCGGGCTTCCGCACGGATCTCTTCGACGGCTCGGACCTGGTGCGGTGCCGCATGTACCGCGGGTTCGGGCAGGTCTGGCGCGGCTTCGCCAAGAACGCCTACGAGGGGCTGGGGTCACCGATCCTGCTCGGCTTCGTCACACTGCTGCACGGGTGCGCCGTGCTCCTGCCGTGGGTCACGATCGTGCTGTGGCTGCTTGGGGTGGCGATGGCGCCATGGATCCCCTGGGTCGCGGCGCTCACGCTCCTCGCGGGCTTCGCGCAGCGCGTGGTGCTCGCGCGCCGGTTCGAGCATCCCTGGGCATCGGTGCTGCTGCACCCGGTGGGCATCCTCATGCTGACGCTGATCCAGTGGCACAGCCTGGTGCTGCACCTGACCGGGCGCCGTGCCTGGAAGGGCCGCACGGCGGGGGCTTCCGCAGCCTCATGAAGGCTGCGCGACCGGTGCCGCCGCCGGCACGGGCGGGGCGGTCTGCAGCGTGACCATGTGCCGGTAGTGCTCGCTGCGCTCCATGAGCTCGGCGTGGGTGCCCTGGTCATCGACGAGGCCGTCACGGATGACGACGATCAGGTCGGCGTGCTGGATCGTGCTGAGCCGGTGCGCGATCACGAAGCTCGTCCGTGAGCGCATGAGCGTGGCGAGGGCCGCCTGGATGAACCGCTCGCTCTCGCTGTCGAGGTTGCTCGTCGCCTCGTCGAGCACGAGGATCCGTGGATCGGCGAGCACCGCGCGTGCGATCGCGATGCGCTGGCGCTGGCCGCCCGAGAGCCGCACGCCGCGCTCGCCGATCACCGTCGCGTAGCCCTCGGGCATCTCGTCGATGAAGCGGTCGGCGAAGGCGATGCGGGCCGCCTCGCGGACCTGCGCGTCGGTCGCGTCCCGGCGCGCGTAGGCGATGTTCTCGGCAACCGTGCCGTCGAAGAGGAAGACGTCCTGCTCGACGATGCCCAGGAGCCGTCGGTAGCCCGCAAGCCGCAGGTCGCGCAGGTCGGTGCCGTCGAGCAGGATCGAGCCCGAGGTCGGGTCGTGGAAGCGCGCGATCAGGTTGCACAGCGTGGTCTTGCCGCTGCCGCTGGCGCCCACGAGCGCGACCATCTGTCCCGGCTGGGCGACCAGGCTCACGCCGCGCAGCACCTCGCGCGGCGAGCCCGGGTAGCTGAAGTGGACGTCCCGGACCTCGATCCGCCCCCGGATGCCGGCGCGATCAGGCGTCGCCGCCCCCGGGCGGTCGGGCAGTTCGACCGGTTCCGCGACGAGGTCGAGCACGCGATCGAGGCCGGCGAGGCTGGCCTGGAAGTTCGTCGCGCTGGTGGCCAGCGCCTCGAGCGGCCCCAGCAGCATGACCAGGTAGGTCAGGAAGAGGATCAGGTCGCCGGTGGTCAGCGTGCCCGCCAGGACCTGCATGCCGCCGTACCAGAGCAGGAGCGCGCTTGCGACCGGGATCATGATCTCCCAGGCGACCTCGACGCCGCGCGACCACCACCAGACGTTGATCTCCTGTCGCGCCATGAGGTGCGAGCCTTCCGCGTAGCGGCTTCGCTCGGCAGGCGTGCGTGCGAAGCCGCGCACGACCCTGATCCCGCTGAAGGTCTCGGTGGCGTGGCCGTCGATCGCATCGCGCGTGGCCTTGATGTCGCGGTGCAGCGGTCTGATGCGCGCGATCCAGGTGCGGTGCGTGAACCACACCATCGGCAAGAGGAGCAGGCTGCCCAGCAAGAGCCGCCAGTCGGTGAACGCGAGCACCGCGAGGCTGCCGAGCAGCTGGATGATCGCGCGCCAGGGGTTGTAGACCATCGAGAAGACGAGCTCGCCGACCCCGCCGGCATCCTCGCGCAGCATGCTCACGAGGCCGCCGGACTTGAGCGTCTGCAGCCGGTGCAGCGGCAGGTCCGTGGTGTGCGTGAAGGCCATGCGCCGCACGGCGTTCTGCACCCGCTTCACGGTCCGCGTCGCGAGCCACCGGCCCCAGAGCCCGATCACGAGCCGCACCGCCGTCAGCGCGATCATCCCGACGGCCAGCGCCACGAGCAGCCCGCGCGGCGTGTCCAGGAAGGCCCAGTCGGCGGGGAAGATCCCGCGCACGGCGGGGGCGAGCGGGGCACCACCGAAGACGTTGTCGATCGCGAACTTCGTCGCGGCGGGCGGCACGAGGCCCAGCAGCGTGCTCACGGTCAGGGTCGCGAGCGCAACCCCGAGCGAGCGGCGGCTCGGCCCGAGCAGGCGCAGGAACTCGCGCAGGAGCGCGCCGAAACCGCGGGAGCGGCGCAGGCTCCGCTCGGTGCCCTGCCTCGACACCATGGCGCCCTCGCGGCGCATGCGCGCGAGCCGTTCGCGCAGCTGCGCCCGGTAGGCCTCGTAGCGTCGGCGGCTGCTCGTGTGCTGCATCGGGCCATGCTACGACGCCCGCTACGATGCGGCCCATGAGTCTTCCACTGGTCCTCGTCCTTGCCGGGTGTTCGCTTGCCGCATCGATCCTCGGTGCATCGCAGTCGGCCACCGGCGCCGAACGCAACTCGAAGTCGTCCTCCGTCACGCAGCAGGGCGCCAGCGGCCCGCGCCGCGGGGCGGAGGCCCAGCAGGATGCGCAGCAGGGCGGAGAGCAGAAGCCCAAGGCCAAGCGCCCGCCCGGCGTGTACTACGGGTTCAAGGAGGCACCCGCCAAGAAGCAGGGTGCCGTGCGCCTGGCCGCCTACAACGTCGAGAACCTCTTCGATGCCGTCGATGACCCGAAGCTCGGCGGCGAGGTCGATGACCTCAAGGAACGCACGAGCGAGGACCGTCTGCAGGCCCTGGCCAAGGCGATCAAGGCGCTCGATGCCGACATCCTGGCCCTCGAGGAGGTCGAGAGCGAGGAATGCCTGCGCTGGTTCCGGGACACGTACCTCAAGGATCTCGGCTACGAGCATCTGGCGAGCAAGGACGTGGGCTACTCGCGCGGCGTCGAGCAGTCGCTCCTGAGCCGCTTCCCGATCGAGTCGGTCCAGGTGCATCCCGAGGAAGACCTGTCGGACGTCAAGCGCGACGGCAAGGGCTTCGCGGAGAAGCCGACCAAGCCCGGTGCCGAGCAGGGCCAGCGCTTCCAGCGCAGCCCGCTCATCGCCGACGTGCGCGTGAACCCCGACTACCTGCTCAGGGTGATCGTGGTGCACCACAAGGCCGGCGGGCTCGAGTTCGCCTACCAGCGCGAGGCCGAGGCGCTGCAGGTCATGGAGTGGGTGAAGGAGGCCCAGGCGAAGGACCCGGCCATCAACCTCGTGGTGCTCGGCGACTTCAACGCGCAGCCCAGCCACAAGACGGCCAAGATCTATGCGGAGGGCGGGCTCGTCGGTGCCTACGACTTCCGCGACCGCTCGCGCAAGGACATGAAGGACGCCTACACCACGCACGCCTCGGGCCGGCCCATCGACTACATCATGGCCTCGCCGGGCCTCAGCGAGGACTTCGTCAACAGCTCCTTCTTCGTGCTCGGCACGATGCACGCGGGCGACGACTACGACTGGCGCAAGGGCGAGGAACCTCCCAAGGGATACGCCAGCGACCACTACCCGATCGCGATCGACTTCACGCCCGATGACTCGGAAGGTCCGGAGGGCGGCGCCGCGAAGGGAGCCAAGGGCGGTGCGAAGGCAACCTCCGGCGGCGGCTCACGGACCGACGACTGACATCGGCCGATCGCGCGCCCGATCCGGCCGCGCCGTGCCGCCCGTCAGGAAAGGCCCAGCAGCCGCATCGCCTCGACCGCGTCCTTGTCGCCGCGGCCGCTGACGTTGATCACCACCACCTGGTCCGGACGCATCGCGCGTGCGGCCTCGATGGCGGCGTGCACGGCGTGGCTGGTTTCCAGCGCGGGAATGATCCCCTCGAGCCGTGCCAGGAGTTGGAAGGCCTCGAGCGCCTGGGCGTCCGTGACCGCCGTGTACTCGACTCGGCCCTCGTCCTTCCAGTGCGAGTGCTCGGGACCCACGCCGGGGTAATCGAGGCCGGCGCTGCAGGAGTGCACGTCGGCCGTCTGGCCGTCGCCGTCCTGCAGGACGTACGAGAGTGAACCGTGCAGCACGCCCGGCGAGCCGTGCGAGAGCGGCGCGGCATGGTCGCCAGCGGTCGGGCCCCGACCGCCGGCCTCGACGCCGAGCAGGCGCACGCCCGCGTCCGGCACGAACGGCGCGAAGATCCCGGCCGCGTTGCTGCCGCCACCGACGCAGGCCACCACCAGGTCAGGCAGCCGGCCGAGCACGTCCATCGACTGCACGCGGCACTCGCGACCGATCACCGACTGGAAGTCGCGCACCATGAGCGGGAAGGGATGCGGCCCCACGACGCTGCCGATGATGTAGTG
>JBEGNG010000005.1:0-25151 GCA_041182645.1 Planctomycetota bacterium | reverse complement strand
GGCCGTGGCACGGCCGATGCCGCTGCCGGCGCCGGTGACGATCGAGACGGGCTGGTCCATGGCCGGGCTTTCGCGCGGGAGGGCGCCGCGGTTTCGTCAGCGCGCGAAGAGGCGCGAGACGTCGTTGAAGAAGGTCACTACGAAGAGCGCCCCGAACAGGAGCAGCCCCACGATGAACGCGATGTTCTGGAAGAGCACGCTCGGCTCGCGCCCGGTGATGCGCTCGTAGAGCAGGTAGCACATGTGGCCGCCGTCGGCGATCGGCAGCGGCAGGAAGTTCAGCACCGCCAGGTTGACGCTGATGACGGCGAGGAAGAAGACCAGGTAGGTCCAGCCGCGGTCGGCGACCTGCGTGCCGATCTGGACGATCCCGACGGGACCGCGGAGCTGCTTCACGGCCACCGTGCCGCGCACGAGCCTGTCGAGCGTGAGCCAGGTCATCATCGCGAGCTTGCGCGTCTCCCGGAACCCCATCGCGATCGCACGCACGGGATCGCCGTCGGCGGTGATGGTGACCATGAGCGGCTCGAACCATTCGGCGCCGACCGGGCTCGTCCAGCCGAGCGCGGCGAGCGCCGCGGCCTGCTCATCGCTGAAGCGCAGGTCAATGGTCACGCCCGCATCGCCCGCACCCGGCATCCGCACGGCCATG
Source organism: Planctomycetota bacterium (assembly GCA_041182645.1). Classification (GTDB taxonomy): domain Bacteria; phylum Planctomycetota; class Phycisphaerae; order Phycisphaerales; family SM1A02; genus SYIB01. Next base: position 24,499 of record JBEGNG010000005.1, on the reverse strand, counting down.
CGCACGGTGCGCGCGCCCGACGCGAGCGCGGCCTGCAGCGCGCCACGGATCGAGGCCCAATCACGCACGGGCGTGCCGGCCACCGTCGTGATCGTCGCACCGGGCGGCAGCGCCGAGCCGGCCACGGGCGTCGGTCGCGGGGCATCCGATCCATCGATGGACTCGATCGGTGCCGCCACCATGGGGATCGCCGTCGCGTACCCGATCAGCACGTCGAGGCGGCCGTCCGCGTCGGCGCGCGCCTCGACCTCGACGCGGGCACCGTCGCGCAGCACGACCATCGGGACGGCCTTTCCGGCGCGCGCCGCGAGGGCCGCACGGAACGAGTCCATGCGCGGGCCCGCCGTGTCGCCCACGGCGAGCACGGCATCGCCGGCCTTGAGGACGCCGGCGTTGGCGCTGCCCGGCAGCACGTCGCGGACCAGGACCAGCGGCACCATGCCCGCCAGACCGAGTTCAAGGTCGGTCTGACCCTCGTTGGTGCCCGGTGCGTACACCAAGGGCTCGAGGTCCGCCAACGGCGTGAGGGCCACCGTCAGCCGAGCCGGTGCAGGTGGGTTGCCCCACGACACCTCCCACACCGTGGTGATGGGTGCTCCGCCGCCCTCCTGCGCCGCAGCGCGAAGCGTCGAGGCGCTGGACACGGCGTGGCCGCGCACCGCGAGGAGCGTGCCGCCGTGCCAGGCGCGGACGAATGCATCGCGGTCGTCGGCGCAGTCGAACCAGCCCGGCGGCGCACCCTCGACGGTTCCCCGGTCGAAGAAGCCCGCGGTGCGGAGCGCCTGATGCAGCAGCGGGATGCTCGCGCGGTCCGCGGTGAGCATCACGCCCTCGGCGGGCGCCACACCGAGGCGCTGCACGCCCGCTGTGGCCTCGTACTCGGGCGTGGCCTGCAGGTCGAGCGGCGTGCCGCCGCGGTCGATCGCGATGCGCAGCGGATCCGTGCCGACATGCATCGCACCGCCGAGGATCACGTCGGTGAAGGTCGTCGTCGGCGTGCCGTCGATGGACAGGATGCGGTCGCCGGGCTCGATGCCTGCGCGCGCCGCGGGTGACCCGGGCGCGACGGCACCGATGACCGGCGCCTCGGCCTTCACGCCCGCGAGGAACGCAACCATGAAGAAGAGCAGGCCGAAGATGATGTTCATGACCACGCCGCCGGAGATCACGACCATGCGCTTGCCGACCGTCGCCGTGCGGTAGCTGCGGGGGTCCTGGGTCGCCCGCGGGCCGTCGTCCACGGCCGTGTCGTCCTGGCCGAGCATGCGCACGAAGCCCCCGAGCGGGAGCAGCCGGAGCGTCCACTCGGTCTCGCCCAGGCCGGCCGCACGCAGCGTGGCCTCGGGAATGTGCACCGTCAGGTCCGCGCCGAAGCGTCGGCAGAGTTCCGGCTGCGAACTGCCGAGCTGGACGCCGAGCCCCTTGCGCCAGGAGCAGAGCACCGGCCCCATGCCGATGGCGAAGTTGTCGACGCGGATGCCGGCCCACCGAGCGGCGAGGTAATGGCCGAGCTCATGCACCAGGATCAGGAACCCGAACCCCAGGATGACGACGAAGAGGTTCAGTCCGCCGACGAGGTCCATGCAGGGAGTCTAGTGACGCTCAGGTGGCGCGGTTCGTCGCAGGCACGCGGTCGAGGCGACGGCTGCACCACTCGCGTGCGGCGGCGTCGGCCTGGAGCACGGCGTCGAGGGTGTCGGCCGGACCGCACGGCAGCGCCGACATGCACGCACCGACGAGCTCGGCGATGCCCATGAACGGGAGCCGGCCGTCGACGAAGCCCTGCACGGCGACCTCGTTCGCGGCGTTCAGGGTCGCACCCGATGTGCCGCCGCGTTCGATCGCCTCGAGGGCGAGGCCGGGTGCGGGGAACCGATCGTGGTCGACCGGCTCGAACTGCAGGTTGCCCAACGCCGCCCAATCGATGCGGCGCGTCGGCCCGTCGACCCGGCGGGGGTGCGCCAGCGCGACCTGGATCGGCAGCCGCATGTCGGGCGGGCTCAGCTGCGCGAGCACGCTGCCGTCGACGAACTCGACCATCGCATGCACCATGCTCTGAGGGTGGACGACGGCGCCCAGGCGATCGCGGCCCACGCCGAACAGCCAGTGGGCCTCGATCAGTTCGAGGCCCTTGTTCATCATCGTCGCACTGTCGATCGTGACCTTGCGCCCCATCGTCCAGGTCGGGTGCTTGAGGGCGTCGGCGAGCGTGATCGACGCCATGCGCCCGCGGTCCCAGGTGCGGAACGGCCCGCCGCTCGCGGTGAGCATGATGCGCGCCACGTCCCGGTCGGGATGGTCGCCCAGGCACTGGAAGACGCCGCTGTGCTCGCTGTCGACCGGCAGGAGCGCCACCCGTCGTTCGCGCACACGCGACATGACGAGTTCGCCCGCGGCGACCAGCGTTTCCTTGTTCGCGAGCGCGATGTCGCAGCCCGCATCGATGGCCGCCAGCGTCGGTGCGATGCCGGCCGCGCCGACCATCGCCGCAAGCACGAGGTCGCCGGGGCGGCCGATCGCCTGCACGAGGTTGCGTGCTGCATCCGGACCGGTGTGGACCTGCAGGCCATCGAGGTCCGATGCGTCGCGCGGTGCCGCCGCGGCGACGTGACGGACGCCGAACTCCGCGGCCTGCTGCGCGAGCAGCGCGGTGTTGCCGTGGGCGGCGAGGCCGACGACCTCCAGGCGCGGACCATCGTGGTCGCGCCAGTGCCGCAGCACATCCATCGTGGACGTGCCGATGGAGCCGGTGCTGCCGAGCACGATCAGCCGGCGGGCCGGCGCATCAGCGTGCGCGTGCACCATCGAGGCTCACTCGGCCCGGCCCTTGGGGGCCTCGCTGGGCTTCAGCCGGCGCGTGGTCGCGCCGTAGAGCGATCGACGCTTGGGCTGCGCTGCGGGTGCGGGATCGGCGCTCGCTGCCGCATCGCTGGCCGGCCGCTCGGGCGCGGGTGACGGTTCGGGTGCGGAAGTGCCGGCCGCGTCGGCCGCCGGAGCCTCGCCCTGGCCGCCCTCGCTGCGTCGTTCGCCACGCGGACCACGTTCGTCACGGTCCCGTCGGCCACGGCCGCCGCGGCGACGTCGCTTGCGGCGCGTGCCGTCCTCGCGGTCGTCGCCACCCTCGGCACGTTCGCCGTCGCTGCCGCCTGCGTCGTCCGAAGCGCCGTCGTCCGACGACGCATCGTCGCCGGCATCGCCATCGTCGGTCGATGCGCGTTCCTCGCCGTCGTCACCGTCGGTCGCCTCGCCGGGGCCGGCTCCGTCCGATGCGGGCCCACCCTCGCGCGCGCCGCCTTCGGCGCCGTCACGATCGCGGCCACGACGGTTGCGCCCGCCGCGGCGACGGCGCTTCTTGCGTCGGCCGCCGTCACGATCGCCACCGTCGGCGCGCTCGCCGGCCGCGCCGTCGTTCGACTCGTCGTCGCCGGCGGTCCCGTCGCCCTCGGCACCGCCTTCATCGCTGCCGTCGACGGGCGCTGAGCCTGGTGCGGCGGGAGCGGGCGCGCCAAGCACCGGCACGTTGAAGAGGTGCCGCGCCACGGCGACCAGTTCGGGGGTCAGCGTCTCGAGACCATCGGTCACCATCGGGGCGATTTCCTCGTGCGACGCGCGCAACTGCTCCAGGAGCGCCGCCGGCTCGACACCGCACAGGGCGGCGGCTTCGGCCACGGGGACCGGCAGCGGGAGCGCAGGCGCGTTGCGGCGGCGCCGGCGCTTGCGGCCACCACGGCGGCCGCGGTCGTCGCGGCTTCCGCGTTCACCACGCTCGCTGCGGTCGTCGTCGTCGCCGTCGTCGTCGCCGTCATCGCTGCGCGACTCGGCCTTGGCGGCCTTGCGCGAGGTGCGCTTCTCCTCCTCGGCCTCGCGGATGACGTGCATGAGCGGGCGCTCGTCCTCGATCACCGCCGGCAGGTCGTCGAACCCGCCTGCGAGCAGGATCGCGTTGGCATCGGCCGGGGCCGGCTTGCGGCGACGGCGGCGGCGGCGCTTGACGCGCTCGTCGGTGTCCTCGTCGTCGACGTACTCGGGGATCTCGGTGTAGAGGTCGGCCAGCAATGGACGCGGCGGCCGCGGCAGGCGGTCGAGCTCGATGGCGTGGTTGCGCTCGTCGAACGCGGCGGCCTTGAACTGGTCGGCGCGCAGGTGGTCGTCGATGGTGACCTCGACCTGCTTGCCGAACTTCTCCTCGAGTTCCTGCAGCGCGCGGCGACGCACGCTCAGGAGTTCGCCCGCCACGCGCGAGGTCACGGTGAGGTGCACGCGCTTGACCGCCAGGTAGGCGAAGAGCAGGGAGATGCGGCGCAGCGCATCGGCCGCCACGACGTCGGGCATGCGCACCTCGCCGGCGCCCGCGCAGTGCGGGCAGTCGATGTAGTGCGTCTTGCGCATGCTCGGACGCATGCGCTGGCGGGTCATCTCGACCATGCCGAACTCGCTGATCGGCAGGTGGGTGGCCTTCGCGCGGTCGCGCTTGAGCTCCTCCTCGATGCGGGCCTCGATGTCCTTGCGGTGCTTGGACATCCGCATGTCGATGAGGTCGTTCACGATCAGGCCGCCGAGGTCGCGCAGGCGCAGCTGCCGGCAGATCTCGCGGACGGCCTCGATGTTCGTCTGGTAGGCGTTGGTCTCGGAGTCGCGCGCCGAGCGGCTGCGGCCGCTGTTCACGTCGATCGCGACCATGGCCTCGGTCTGGTCGATCACGAGCGCGCCGCCGGAGGGCAGGGGCACCTCGCGCTGGTGGATGAGTTCCACCTGCTCCTCGATGCCGAAGGCGCTGAAGACCGGGATCGGGCGGTCGTAGTAGTAGACCGCCGGCGCGTTGACCGGCGCGACCACGTCGAGGTACTGCGTGGCGCGGTCGAAGGCGCTGACCGAGTCGACGACGATGCCCTTCATGCAGGGATCGCCCGAGTCGCGGATCGTGCGGATGAGCAGGTCGCCCTCGGTGTAGAGCGCGCAGGGGCCGCTGGTCTTGGCGGTGCGGGCCTGCATCGCCTCCCACAGGCGCGTGAGGTACGCCGCGTCGCGCTTGAGTTCGCTGTGCGAGCGCTCGTAGCCGGCGGTGCGCATGATGAAGCCGAAGCCCTCGGGCAGCTCGAGGCTGTCGAGCATGCGGCGCATCGAACGGCGCTCGTCCTCGTCCTCGACCTTGCGGGAGACGCCCACGCGGCCCATGTCGGGCATCATCACGAGCAGGCGGCCCGGGATGCTGATGTAGCTCGTCAGGGTCGGGCCCTTGGAGCCGATGCCTTCCTTGATGACCTGGACCGTGATCTCCTGGCCCTTCTTGAGGGCGTCCTGGATCAGCGGGCGCTCGCGGCGCGGGATCTTCTTGCCCACGCGCTCGGTGCGCTCCTTGCCGGGGAAGTACTTGGGGTGCAGGTCGCTGATGTGGAGGAAGCCGCTGGCGCCCTCGCCGAAGTCGACGAACGCGGCCTGGATGGCGGGCTCGATGTTGAGCACGCGGCCCTTGTAGATGTTGCCCACGTGCGTGGCCGTGGCGGTGCGCTCGGCGAAGTACGCCTGGAGCACGTTCTCCTCGAGGATGCCGATGCGGCATTCGTCGGGGGTGTCGTTGACGATCATCACCTGGGGCTTGGCCGAGGGCTTCGACCGGCCCTCGCGGCGCGACGACCGCTCGGCGCGGTCGGCGGCCTCGCTGACGGCGGCCATGCTCTTCTCGGCGGCCTCGTCGTGGCCCTCGTGGGTCTCGTGGTGCTCGTCGTCGACGGTCACGAGGGCAGCGTCGTCGTCCATCAGGTTGGTCGGTGCCGTGACGGGTTCGATCGGCAGCAGGTCGGCGTCGCCCTCCTCGCCAGCCGACGGCGTGCGCAGTTCGTCGGCCGACGGCGGCGCGTCGAGCCGGGCGACCACGCGGTCGATCGCCTCGGGATCGGGCTCGATGGGCTCATCGGCACCCTCGTCTGCATCGTGGGTGTCGTGCGCGGCGTCGGCTTCGGCGTGGGCGTCGATCGCCTCGCCGGCCGCTTCGGCCGCGTGGGCTTCGGTGCGCTCGTGCGCGTCGGCTGCGGCCTCGTGGCCCTCAGCGGTCGTCTTGTCGTTCGTGTCTGCCATGGGTGATTCCTGCCGCGGTGTCGCGGCGAGCATGGCAGGCGGCGTGATGAGCCCCTTGGGATCCGCACGGTACGGATGGGTCACCGGCGCCATGACCGCACGCGTGCGCGAGGTGCGCACGTGCGTGGTGGTTGGAGCCGGTGCCGTTCAAGGTGTGCATCGATGCCGTCTGCCCGCGCGACCCGCACGCCCGGGCGCTGTCCTGCCGCGGGCCATGGGCCCGGGGGTCTTCAGCGGGGGGCGGCGCGGGAGGCGCCTGTTCCGTTGCGTCGATCCGTCAGCCGTCGAGGTTCACGGCGTCGGGGTCGACCTTTCGAAGTTCGTCCCGCAGGTACGAGAGCACCTGCCTGTCCGAGTCGAACGAGCCCACCTTCCTCGCGATGAGCTCGCAGTGTTCGATCGTGGTCGCGCGCACGACCCGCTTGACGGCGGGAATCTGCGCGGGAGCCATGGAGAGTGTACGGAAGCCGAACCCCAGCAGCAAGCAGGTGAACAGGGGCTCCCCGGCGAGTTCCCCGCAGAGGCTGCAGTCGATTCCCGCGTTCCCGGCCGCCCGGACGCTGGCCTTGATGAGGGTCAGGACGGCCGGATTGGCCCCGTTGTAGAGGGGGGCGACCCGTTCGTTGCCCCGGTCGACCGCCAGGGTGTACTGGATCAGGTCGTTGGTGCCCACGCTGAAGAAGGCGCTCTCGGTGGCCAGGGTGCGCGCCATCAGGGCCGCGCTGGGCACCTCGATCATGATGCCGATCTGCAGGTTCCGGTCGTACCGGATGCCCTCCTCGTCCAGGTCCTCGCAGAGGTCATTGACCATCATCCGGGTCTGCCGCAGCTCCATGACGTTGCTGACCAGGGGCAGCATCACCTTGATCGGCCCGAGCGCGCTGGCCCGCAGCAGCGCCCGCAGCTGCGTCCGGAAGAGCGCGGGGTTCTGGAGGCAGAAGCGGATGCTGCGCAGGCCCAGGAACGGGTTGCGCTCGGGTTCGTCCAGGTGTTCCTGCGTGTACTTGTCGGCACCCAGGTCGAGCGTGCGGATGACCAGCGTGCGGCCCGCGCAGAGCTCGACCGCCCGTGCGTAGGCGCGGTAGTGCTCCTCCTCGGTCGGCACGCGCGGGCTGGTCAGGTAGAGGAACTCGGTTCGGTAGAGCCCGACCCCGCTGCCGCCGTTGGCGAGCACAGCCGTGATCTCCTCGGGAAACTCGATGTTGCCCAGCAGTTCGATGGCCGTGCCGTCCTTGGTGACGCTCGGCAGTTCGGCGCCTTCGCGCAGTGCACCGCGGCGCGCCTCGCTCCGATGGGCCAGCGTTCGGTAGTGCGCCAGCACACCCTCGTCGGGCCGAACGACGAGCTGGCCCGCGTCGCCGTCGACGATGACGAGGTCGCCGTCCTCGACCTGGGCGGTGGCATCCTTGCAGCCCACGACGGCGGGCATCGCGAGCGCGCGCGCGATGATGCTGGTGTGGCCCGTGAGGCCGCCGGCATCGGTGGCGAACGCGACGACCTTCGCACGGTGGAACTCCGCGGTCTGGCTCGGCGTGAGTTCGTGGGCGATGACGACGGCCGGTCCGCCGAGGTCCTTCAGGCGCTTGCCGCTCGCGCCCAGGAGCTTCGCGACCACGCGGCGCTCCAGGTCGACGACGTCGCCGGCGCGCTCTTGGAACATCGGGTCGGGAAGCGCGCGCAGGCGGTCGGCGAACTTGACGAAGTTCTCGCTGGCGGCGTACTCGGCGCAGACCTGCTCACGCTCGATGTCGGCCACGATGGCGCCCACCAGCGAACGGTCGCGCAGCAGGCCGAGGTGGAAGTCGAAGATCGCCGCAGCCTCGCGGCCCATGGTGGCGATGCTGGCGTCGCGCAGGTCGGTGACCTCGGTGACGCTTTCGGCCAGCGCCGCCTCGAGGCGCGCCCGCTCACCGGGGACCTCGTCCGGGGCAACCTGGCGGAAGCTGACCTGGCTCAGGCTTTCGGCGACGATCACGGCCCGGCCGATGGCGATCCCGGGACTGGCAGCGATGCCTCGAATGGCGTTCATGGCGGCTCCTGATGCGGTCTCCGAGCCCCGAGGCGCCGGCCTCGGTTCAGGGGAGACGGTCTGGCGAGGGGCACAACCCTAGCAGCGGGAAGGAGATCTGTCGACCGAGGGGCCGCGCCGCGCCCGTTTCGGCTCAGTGGAGTGGCTTCAGGGCGCTGTGAACCCCGGTGGGCGGTCGCGCGGGGGTCTTCGAAAGCTTGCACGCCGTCAGAGTGGTGGTACAGTTTCGCCCACTGATGGGCCGCGCGCTGTTTCGGTGCGCCCGACGAACCTCTCGCCCGCACCTCCCTGCGGGCGCATAGGGAAAGGGACGGCCGCGGCCCATGGGGGCCGCGGCTCATTTTTGCCCAGTTCCGTTCCCAGTTCGCGAGTTGGAGCCGTTGGGCTCCGGCAGATCAGTTGCCGTCCTTCACCTCGTACTCGGCATCGATCACGTCGTCGCCCTTCTTGCCTTGCGGCTGGGCACCGGCGGGCTGGTCCTTGGTCGACTCATAGACGACCTTGCCCAGTTCCATCGACGCGTCGTTGAGCTGCTTCATCGCAGCCTCGATCGCGGCGCGGTCATCGCCCTTCACGCGTTCGCGCAGGTTGGACACGGCGGACTCGACCGACGCGCGGGTCTCGGCGCTGACCTTGGTGCCGTGCTCGGCGAGCGCCTTCTCGGTGGCGTAGCAGACCTGCTCGGCCTGGTTCTTCAGGTCGACGAGTTCGCGACGCGCCTTGTCCTCGGCCGCGTGGGCCTCGGCTTCCTTCGCCATGCGCTCGACCTCATCCTTGCTCAGGCCGCTGGAGCCGGTGATCTTGATCTCCTGCGCCTTGCCGGTGGACTTGTCGGTCGCCTTGACGTTGAGGATGCCGTTGGCGTCGATGTTGAACTCGACCTCGACCTGCGGCACGCCGCGGGGCGCGCTGGCGATGCCGGTCAGGTCGAACCGCCCCAGGCTGCGGTTGTCCTGCGCGAACTGGCGCTCGCCCTGCAGCACCGGGATCGTGGTGTTGCGCGAGATCAAGGTGGTCATCACGCCGCCGAGGGTCTCGACGCCGAGCGAGAGCGGGGTGACGTCGAGCAGGAGCACGTCCTTCACTTCGCCCTGGAGCACGCCGCCCTGGATCGCCGCGCCGATCGCCACGACCTCGTCGGGGTTGATCGACAGGTCCAGCTTGTCGGTGCGGAAGATCTCCTTGGCCATCTGCTGCACGCGCGGGATGCGGATCGAACCACCGACCATGACCACTTCCTGGATGTCGCCGGCCGAGAGCTTGGCATCCTTGAGGCACTGCTCGCACGGGGTGCGCAGGCGGTCGAAGAGGTCGCCGCAGAGGCTCTCGAACGTGGCGCGGGTGACCGTGCACTGCAGGTGCTTGGGGCCGTTCTGGTCGGCCGTGATGAACGGCAGGTTGACCGAGGTCTCCATGGCGCTCGAGAGCTCGATCTTGGCCTTCTCGGCCGCTTCCTTCAGGCGCTGCAGGGCCATCGGGTCCTTGCGCACGTCGATGCCTTCCTTCTTGCGGAAGTCCTCGGCGATGTAGTCGATCAGGCGCTGGTCGAAGTCATCGCCGCCGAGGTGGCCGTCGCCGTTGCTGGCGAGCACCTCGAAGACGCCGTCGCCGACGTCGAGCACCGAGATGTCGAAGGTGCCGCCGCCGAGGTCGAAGACCGCGATGCGGGCGTTCTTCTTCTTCTCGAGGCCGTAGGCGAGCGCCGCCGCGGTCGGCTCGTTGATGATGCGCTCGACCTTCAGGCCGGCGATCTCGCCGGCATCCTTGGTCGCCTGGCGCTGGCTGTCGTTGAAGTAGGCCGGCACGGTGATGACCGCGCGCTCGACCTTCTCGCCCAGGTAGTCCTCGGCGATCTTCTTCAGTTCCTGCAGCACCATCGCGCTGATCTCGGGCGGGGTGTACTGCTTGCCGCGGATGTCGACCTTGACCAGGTCGTCCGCGCCGCCGATGACGGCGTAGGGGACGGTCTTCTGCTCGCCCTGCACTTCGCCGGCGCGGCGGCCCATGAAGCGCTTGATGCTGAAGACGGTGTTCTTGGGGTTGGTGACCTGCTGGTGGCGTGCAGGCTGGCCGACGAGGCGCTCACCCTTCTCGGTGAAGCCGACGACGGACGGGGTGGTGCGGTTGCCGCTGGCGTTGATGAGCACCTTGTGCTGGCCGCCTTCCATGATGGCGACGACGCTGTTGGTGGTGCCGAGGTCAATGCCGATGATCTTGCCGGTGGACATGGTGTGTGTTCCTTCTGCGTGGTCGGGGTTGCCGCGCACGCGTCCCTGACCATGCAACAGCCGTGCCAATCGCAGGGGGAGTGCTCATGCAGTCCTATAACTTACGAAGAGCCTGTCCAATGCCCCTCCCGGGGTCTCCACCTCAACTCCTCGGCCTCGCTGCCCCGAGGACGCTTGGGTCGAGCCCATGACGGTCCCACCTATGCTCCGTCCAATGACCCCCGACCGGATGCTGGAAGCCGCTCTCCGCGCCGTCACTGCCAGCGTGCGGGCGATCGCTGCCGTGACCGAGCACCCGCTGGGGCGTGTGCCCTGCATCAAGCCCGATGGTTCGCCGGTCACCGCCGGCGATGTGGCGGCCCAAGCGGCGGCGGCGATCAGCCTCCGGCGTGACCTCGGTTTGGCCGGCGTGGTGGGTGAGGAGTCGCCGTCGAGCCTTGAAGGCCCCGATGCCGACGCCATGCGGGCGTTGGCTGCAGCCTCCGTCGCGCGTGCGCTTGGCGGCGTCGATGGCGATCCGCTCGATGCCCTCGCCTGGAAGGCCTCGGCCGATTCCCGCGCAGGCTTCTGGACGCTCGATCCGATCGATGGCACCAAGGGCTACCGGAGCAGCCGTCACTACGCCGTGTGCCTGGCCCACGTGGACGCGCAGGGCGTGACCCACGGCGTGCTCGGCCTGCCGACCCTGGTCCCCGACATGGACCTCTCCCGCATTGGGGAACCGCCGGGCGTCCTCATCGGAGCCACCCGTGGTGGTGGGTGCTGGACCTTCGATCCTGCCAGCTTGGCACCGCTGCGGCGTGTCCATCGCTCGGCGATGGGTTCCTCGATCCGCCTGCTCAACAGCGTCGAGCCCGGTGGGCGCACGGCCCGCGCCGCTGCCGTGGTCGAGTCGCTCGGTCGCCCGTGGGAGACGGTCGCGGTCGATTCACAGCTCAAGTACGCGCTCGTGGCGCTGGGCGCCGGCGACTGCATCGTGCGGGTGCCGGGCAGCGTGCCGCGCGCGGAGCATGGCTGGGATCACGCCGCGGGCGTGCTGATCGCCATCGAGGCCGGTGCCGTCGCCAGCGACGCCGCAGGCAAGCCGCTCGACTTCACGCTCGGTGAGGACATGACCGCGAACGAAGGCATCATCGTCTGCGACCCGTCGCTCCACGGCGAGCTGGTGCAGGCGGTCCGGGCGCAGCGCACGCCGCTGCGGTCCTGAGTCATGCGCCGAGCGCTCGTGCTGATCCCGATGGCCGGGGCGATCCTCTTGGTGACGGCATGGGCTCTGGGCTGCGTGCTCAACGACCGATGGTCATGGTCGCAGTGGATCTGGTGGATCCCTGCGCCCGTCGCGTTGGCTGGCGCGCTGGTCTGGCTGGCGTGCGCCGTCGCGCTGGCTCGTGGAGCGCTGCGCAGGGCCAGCCTCATCGGAGCCGTCGGTTCGCTCGTGGTCACCGGGGCCTCGGTCGCGTCGTCGTTCAGCCCCGTGTCGCGGGCCCATGGTGCGGCATCGCTCCACCTCCTCTGCTGGAACGCCCGCTGGCCGGGCGAGCAGGCCGCGGCTTGCGCGCGGGCGCTGGAACCCTGGTCCGATCGCGTGATGGTCATTTCCAATCCGGGTCGGATGGCCGAGCACGCGTCGGTGTGGATGGGCCCGCGCGACTCCATGGCCGAGGCGGGCACGTTTCTCCTCACCGGACCCGTCAGGGTGCTCGAGGCCCGACCGGTCGTGCAGGGTGATGATGGGTTCGCCACGCTCTTCCGGTTCGTCGCCGACGGGGTCGGCGAGACCAGCATCCTCGCGGTTGACCTGCCGTCCAATCCGTTCAGGCCCCGCTTCGCTGCACTGGCACGCTTCGGTGCCTTGGTGAGCGCGTCGGTGGACCTGCGCACCATCGACCTGGTCGTCGGTGACTTCAACTGCACGCGCGGCAGTGCCAGCGTCCACGCTGCGTTCCCCGGCTTCACGGATGCGTGGACCCAGGCTGGCCAGGGGTGGGGTGCGAGCTGGCCGAGGGAGCAGCCCATCCTCCACATCGATCTCGCCCTGGTCTCCGGGCGCATGCGGACGGAGCGTGCCGAACTGCACGACCCGGGCATCGGGCACCATCGGCTGAACGCACTGTCGGTTGCGCGGACGTCGCGCTAGCGGTCAGTCGGACGAGAGGTCCGCCCAGAAGCTCGCATACCACTGCGCGGCCTGTTCGCCGCCGAGGGTGAACGATTCACGCGGCGTGGCGAGCCGGGCTTGATCGTCGTACCACCAGCCCGTCGACCCATCGGCATGCAGCGTGCAGCAGCCGCAGGTGTGGTTGACGTCGGTCACCTCGCGCATGCCGTCGGCGACGATGGCCGCTCGTGGGTTCATCCAGAGCCTGCGATGCGTGCCGCGCTCCCGGTCGATGTCCCCGCAGTAGTGGTAGTTCAGCACGATCTTCAACTGGCCACCGGCATTCCACGCCTGCTCGTAGCGCTCGAAGGTGTGTTCGCCGTGGTGGCTCGGGCAGTAGAGGGTTCGCGGAGCGACGTAGTTGAGGCGGCCGGCGAGGATGCCGAGGCCGTCCCAGCGCCAGCCTTCCTCGTTCTGGAACACCTGCTCGGCGCCCAGCCCGGGCGGGAGCGGATCGGCCATGACCACGTTGGCGGCGATCATCTCCGAAGGCAAGCCCGCGCCGCGTGCGTACACGGTCTCGGGAAGCCGATCGTCGTTGGACGATCCGTACATGGCGATGCCCAGGCCGATCTGGTGCAGGTTGCTGCTGCACTCGATGCGGTTGGCCTGTTCGCGCGCGGCCCGCACGGCGGGCATGAGCAGGCCCAGCAGCAGCATGGTGATGCCCAAGGTCACCAGCAGTTCGATCAACGTGAATGCGGTCGCGGACGGAGCGATCGCTCCGTACCCACGAGTTCGGCAAGGCCCAGACTGTCGCAAGGACGGTGCTGGCATAGGGGCCTCCGGCCATTATTGGCCGCCCTTTCACCACCTCCGCGATGAGAGGACTATGTCACGGTTGCGCAAAAGCGCGAAAGTTTTTCCCCAACTATTTGCGCACCCGTCCCGAGGTGGCACCTTCCGGCCAGAGTGGAGAAAGACGCCGCCCCGCCCGTTGGGGGAGGTGCCACGGAGTCAGGGCCACCACCGAGCGTGTTGGCCGATCAGGATCCGCCCCTCCGGCGGATGAAGTGGGTAGAGCCTGGGTTGTCCGGGCAGGAAGAGGGAAAGATGACCGACATCGATCTGCTGCTCATGCAGCGCGTTGCTCAGGCGGATGAAAAGGCCGTCTTGGAGCTGTACGACCGCTTCGGCGCCTTGGTCTACAAGAGCTGCCTCACCACCCTGCGGGTCCGCGCCGAGGCCGAAGATGCGGCCCAGGATGTCTTCGTCCAGATCTGGCGCACCGCCGACAAGTACGACCCCCAGCGCGCCAAGCTCGTGACCTGGGTCATGCTGATCACCCGCCGTTGCCTCATCGACCGCCTTCGCCGCAAGAAGGTCCGTCCGACGATGGCAGGGCTCACCCCCGAAATGGCCAACGAGGTCCGCGACGAGTCGACGCTCGAGGCCGCGCCGAGCGACCTTTCGCCGGACATGCGCCGCCGCCTGGCGGACCTTCCGGAGCAGCAGCGGGTCGTCATCGAGCGCGTGTACATGCAGGGCTACAGCCTCCGTGAGGTGTCCGAACAGACCGGGCTTCCCCTGGGCACCGTCAAGAGCGCCCTGAGCCGGGGTCTGCAACGCCTCCGGGACCGATATGGAATTGATCGCGCAATCGGCTGATTGTTGCCGCTGACGGGATCCGGCCTGCGTATAGGCAGGCGAAGAAAGCTGGGTTGGGCGGCCGATTCCTCGGCCGGGAACGAAGAGGACAAGCGTGCTGTGCCATGCCGGCCGGCACGAGGGAGTTGTGTCCATGACCGTGCCACCGACCCGCGACGAACTGCTTGAACTCGCTGAACTGGATGCGCTGGGAGCGCTCGAACCCGCCGAACAGGCGCGCTTCGAACGGGGCCTGCGCGATGCATCGCCGACCCTGAGGGCCGAGCTGCACGCGATCCAGGATGCCACGGTCCTCGACCCCATCGGCCTCTGCGATGAGGAGCCCGAGGCCGGTCTCAAGTACAAGGTCATGGCCCGCATCGCCGATGCGGTCACCGAGAGCGAGGCCGAACTCGCGCCGATCGCCTCGATCGGCCGGCCGGCACCCGCGCAGCGTGCCTCGATGCCGATCGCCGCGCCCATCATGGCCCCGCTGGCCCCGCTGGCCGCACCCGTCGCACCGCTCGCACCGGCGGCCGAGTCGTCGCGTGATGCCGAGGTGCTCGAGCGCGTCACGCAGGCTGCCGAGCAGAGCGAGCAGGATCGCCTGCGCAGCATGCTCGAGCGCGCCCGCGCCAATGGCTACCTGCTCCGCGCCGCCTGCATCGCCTTGGCGTCGTGCCTGGTCGTCGCCGGCTACGCCCTCGTCCGCCAGGACTCGTACGCGAAGCAGGTCACGCTCGCGGCGATCTCGGCATCCTCACGTGAGGACCTGAAGGCGCTCCTCGGGCCGACGATCGAGCCGTTCCTGCGCGACGGCGTCCCGGCGACCGCACTCGCGGGCGCCGTTCCCGCCTCCACCGGCGGCGTCGTCCTCTGGGCCGATCCGGCCTCGGGTCATGCGTTCCTGGCGCTGGTCGGCGTGGATTCGACCCGCAGCTTCGAACTCGTCACCCGCGACGTGGCCCAGGGCTCTGAGGCCTCGGTCATCGCATCCGGCGTGAAGGCGCACGGACCGCTGTCGGGCATGTTGCTCGAGAAGGTGGGCGACCTGTTCGGTCGCGTGCTGGAACTTCGCGATCCCGGCACCGGGACCGTCCTGTACCGCGGTCAGCTGCGCTGAGCGCGCAGCCGGCGAACGTCCGTCGAGGGCTGGATCGGCGTCGTGAACGCGCGGTTCAGCTCGCGCGCCGCAGCCACTCGTCCTCGAGCTCGGACAGTCGCGTCTGCAGCACCGAACGCTCCTCGTTGAGGCGCTTGACCTTGTCGCCGTCGCGGTAGACGGCCGGGTCCGCGAGTTCGCGGTCGATGAGTTCCATGCGGTCGGTCGCCTTGGCGATCTCGGCGTTGAGCTTCTCGTCGGAGAGCTTGGAGTGTGCGCCCTTGGCGGCGGGTTGCCGCGCAGCGACGGGCGTGCTCGGCGGTGCCGCGGCCGGCGGCTTGGCCGGCGCAGCCTGCTGCGAAGGGACCGGGGCCGGCGCGGCCGCGCCCTTTCGACGTTCGCGATCGGCGTCCGCGCGCCGCTTCGCGTCGGCTTCCTTGGCGCGCTCGGCGCGCTTGGCTTCCCACTCCGAATAGCGACCCTGGAAGAACTCGACGTTGCCGTCGCCGTCGAAGGCGATCAGGCGATCGCAGGTCGTCTCGAGCAGGGCACGGTCATGGCTGATCAGCAGCAGTGCGCCGTCGTACCCGCCGTGCTCGGAGCGGGGTGCGAGGGACTGCTCGAGCCGCTCGGCGCTGGGGATGTCGAGGTGGTTCGTCGGTTCGTCGAGCACGAGGATGTTGTTGGCACCCGCGACCAGGCCGGCGATCACCGCGCGCGTGCGCTCGCCGCCCGAAAGCGCGCCGAGCGGCTTCTCCTGCGCTTCGCCGCTGAAGAGGAAGGCACCCGCGAGGTTGCGGGCTTCCTGTTCGTTGAGCTTGAGTCCGCTCGAGCGGGCGGGGACGGCCTGCTGCAGGTACTGCCAGACGGTCAGCGAGCCGTCGAGGTGGTCGTGCGTCTGCCGGAACCAGCCGCTGCGCAGGCGCGGGGCGCGCTTGATCTCGCCGCCGTCGGGTTCGAGCTCGCCCAGCAGGATCTTCACCAGCGTGCTCTTGCCGCAGCCGTTGGGCCCGATGATGCCGATGCGCTCACCCGGCTTGATGAGGACGTCGAGTCCCGCGAAGAGCGTGCGCGCGCCGTACGACTTGCCGAGCCCGTGCGCCTCGATGGCCCGGTCGCCGAGTTCGGGTGCGCTGGGCAGGTCGATGTCCATCGCGTCGAGCTCCATGGGGCGCTCGACCAGCTCGCTCTCCTTGTAGCGCTCCAGGCGCGTGGCGCGGCCGCGGGCCTGCTTGGCGCGCTGGCCGGCCTTGTACTTGAGGATGAACTCCGTCTCCGCGCGGATGCGGTCCTGCTGCTTCTCGTGCACGCGGGCCTGCAGTTCCATGCGTTCGCGCCGCAGGTTCACGAAGTCCGCGTAGTTGCCGGGGTACTCGTGGATGATGCCCTGGTCGATCTCGACGATGCGGTGCACCACGCGGTCGAGCAGCCAGCGGTCGTGGCTGACCACGAGCACGGCACCCTTGAACTCGTCCGCGAGGAAATCCTCGAGCCAGCGACGACCATCGATGTCGAGGTGGTTCGTCGGTTCGTCGAGCATGAGCAGGTCGGGCTGCTCGAGCAGCAGCTTGGCGAGGCCCAGGCGGGCGCGCTGACCGCCGGAGAGCGAGGTGACGGGGGTGGAGAACTGCGCATCGACGAAGCCGAGGCCGTGCAGCACGGCGTCGACCTTGTGATCGGTCGCGTGGCCGCCGAGGCGGTCGAACTCCGACTCGAGCACGGTCTGCCGCGCCATGAGCCGATCGAGCTCCGCGCCCTGCGCGGTCGCCATGCCCTCGAAGACGCCGTCGAGTTCGCGCTGGATCTCGTCGAGGCGCCCGAACGCCGCGGCCGCGGCGCTGCGCAGCGTGTGCGTGGGGTCGAGCTTGGGTTCCTGCTCGAGGTAGCCGATGCGGATGCCGCGCTGCAGGCCCACGCTGCCGTGGTCGGGCTGGATGCGGCCGGCGATGATCTTGAGCAGCGTGCTCTTGCCGCAGCCGTTGCGGCCGACGAGCCCGATCTTCTGGCCCTCGTCGACGCCGAGCACCACATCCTCGAGCAGGATGTTGATGCCGTGGCCGAAGCGGACGTGGTTGACGGTGACGAGGCTCATCGGGGCGGGGAGTGTAGGGGTGCTACATTCGCGGCGTGACCACGATCCCGATGCAGGAAGCGACGAAGGCCCGGCGCGACCGCGCGGCCCGGTTGCGCCGCATGCTGATCATGCCGGTGCTGGTCCTCGGGATCGGCCTCTGGCTCAGCGATGCCTACGGCGGTCGCAAGGTCGACCAGCAGCGGTTCGCCGCCAGCCGGGTGCGCGAGCTGGCATCGCAGTACTGGACGAAGCGGCTCGTCAGCCCGGGCACGCTGCCCACGACGGCATCGATCGCTCCGATCGACCCGACCCTGGCGCAGTGGCTGACCGCACGGTGGGACGCCGCCGCACCCGACGAGGGCGGGGGCCCGATCGTCGTGGAGCCGGTGGATCCTGCGCCGTCGGCCGTGCCCGACGCGACGGTCACCCTTCGGGTCGTGTTCCCGGGCGACGGCCCGATCGAGCTCGATGCAACCGTGATCGAGGGCATCGTGCACGTGCTCGCCGTGCGCGAGGCGACCGCCGCGGCCGTGCCGGTCGGCGCGCCGCCCTTGCCCGGCACGGCGCCGCCACCATCCACCACGGAGCCTTGACGCATGCAGGTCTGGATCAACGGTCAGTTCCATGACGCCGCCACGGCGACGGTCGCCTTCTTCGATGCCGGCTTCCAGCACGGCGTCGGGCTGTTCGAGTCGCTGCGTGTGCGCGACGGCAAGGCGTTCCGGCCGCTGGCGCACCTCGAGCGGCTGCGCGCGAGTGCGGTCGCGCTGCGCCTGGTCGAGCGCCTGAACGTCGAAGCCATCGCCGATGCGATCGAGGCGACCGTGGAACGCAACGCCCTGCGCGATGCGCGCGTGCGCGTGACGCTGACCGGCGGCGACCTGAACATGCTGGCGCGTGCGCGCGCGGGCGATGCGGCCGGTGCGATGCACCCGACCATCGCGATCGTCGCCCAGCCGCCGACGCCGTACCCCGAGGCGATGTTCGCCGAGGGCGTCCGCGTGATGGTCGCCGAAGGGCGGATGAACCCGTGGGACCCGATGGCCGGGCACAAGACGCTCTCGTACTGGCCTCGCCTGCTCGCGCTGCAGCAGGCCGCCGGGCACGGCTGCGGCGAGGCGCTCTGGTTCGACGTGGCCAACGCCCTGGCGTGCGGCTGCGTGAGCAACGCCTTCATCGTGAAGGACGGCGTCCTGCGCACGCCGGTCGCGCGCGGCGACGCGGAGCCGTCGCCGATCCCGAGCGCCGTGCTGCCGGGCGTCACCCGTGCCTTCGTGATCGAGGCGGCCCGGGCGCGCGGGATGGAGGTGCGCATCGAGCGCGTGTCCGTCGACGACATCCTGTCGGCCGACGAGTGCTTCCTGACCAACGCCTCCTGGGGGGTGCTCCCGGTGACGCGGCTCGAGCAGGAGGCGATCGGTCGGGGCGAGCCCGGCGACGTGGCGCAGACCCTGCGCGAGGCCTGGATCGAGGCCGGATCGGCCTGATCGGCGGGTTCGGTGTCGGCCCGCCCCGGCGGTACATTCGCCGCCGGAGACAGATGCATGGACGCGACCGCTCCATCCCATGACCCCGCCAAGGGTGGCTTCGTCCACCTGCACCTGCACAGCGAGTACTCGCTGCTCGACGGCGGCAACCGCATCGAGCGGCTCGTGGCGCGCGTGAAGGAACTGGGCATGGACGCCGTGGCGGTGACCGACCACGGCAACCTGCACGCGGCCGGTGAGTTCCACGCGGCGGCGAAGGCCGCCGGCATCAAGCCGATCCTGGGCATCGAGGCGTACGTCGCACCCGACCGCGAGGGGCTGGCGGGGGACCGGCGCGACCGCACGGCCACCAAGGGCAACGACGGTGGGTTCCACCTGGTGCTGCTGGCCGAGACGCAGCAGGGCTGGCGCAACCTGATGCGGCTCTCGTCCGACTCGTTCGAGCACGGCTTCTACTACAAGCCGCGCATGGACAAGTCGACCCTCGCGCAGTGGAACGAGGGCCTGATCGCGATCAACGGCCACCTGGGGTCGAGCCTGGCCGAGTACCTGGAGCAGTTCGTGCTCACCAACGAGCGGCGCTGGTGGGACCGCGCGCTCGAGGAGGCGCGCTGGCACGCCGCGACCTTCGGCCCCAACGAGCGCGGCGAGCCGCGCTTCTTCGTCGAGCTGCAACGCCACAACGCCGAGCAGGAGCGCATCAACCCGCTGCTGCGCAAGCTCGCGCGCGAGCTCGGCCTGCCCATGGTCTGCGACAACGACGCGCACTTCATGCGCGCCGAGGACCACGACGTGCACGACACGCTGTGCTGCATCTCGATGGGCAAGAACAAGGACGACCCCGACCGCTACCACTACCCGGAGTCGCTCTACGTCAAGAGCCCGGCCGAGATGCACGCGCTCTTCCCCGAGGATCCGGAGGCGCTGGCGAACACGGTGCGGATCGCCGCGCGGTGCAGCGTGTCGCTGCCCAAGGGCGAGAACCACGCGCCGGTCGTCGACATCACCGGGCCCGACTCGGTGCCGGCCTGGGACGGCAGCGACCTGACCGAGTGGTTCAAGGCGTACTGCGCGCGCTTCGAACTGCGTCCCGCCGGCGGTGCCGACCGCGCGGCGCTCAAGGCCGGCTGCGACCGCGCGCTGCGCAACCTGTGCGAGGCGGGTCTCGTCTGGCGCTACGGCGCGGACAAGGGCGGCCCCGAGGTGCGTGCGCGGCTCGAGCGCGAACTCACGGTGCTCTCGGACAAGTTCATCAGTCCATACTTCCTGATCGTCTGGGACTTCGTGAACTGGGCGAGGCAGCACGGCATTCCCGCGCTCGCGCGTGGTTCGGGCGTCGGCACGATGACCGGCTACGTGCTCGGGCTCTCGAACGCCTGCCCCGAGCGCTACGGCCTGCTCTTCGAGCGCTTCACCGATCCCGACCGCAGCGAGTACCCCGACATCGACATCGACATCTGCCAGGACGGGCGTGGCCGCGTCATCGACTACGTCCGGCAGAAGTACACGCACGTGGCGCAGATCATCACCTTCGGCCGGCTCAAGGCGAAGGCGGCGATCAAGGACGTGGCGCGCGTCATGGGGCTGCCGCCGGCCGAGGGCCAGCGGCTGGCCAACCTCGTGCCCGACAAGCTCGACATCACGATCGAGGAGGCGCTCGCGCAGGAACCGCGGCTCGCCGAGGAGTCCGCGCGCGATCCCATGATCCGTCGCGTGCTGGTGCAGGCGCAGGCGCTCGAGGACCACGCGCGCAACGCCGGCATCCATGCGGCCGGCGTGGTCATCGCCACGCAGCCGCTCGACACGATCGTGCCGCTCGGACGCGCCGCCGGCGCGGGGCAGGAGATCGTGACCCAGTGGGATGCCCCCACCTGCGAGAAGGCCGGGCTCCTGAAGATGGACTTCCTGGGCCTGCGCACGCTGTCGACGATCGAGCGCGCGAAGGCCAACATCCGTGACTCGCTCGAGCCGGGCGAGGTGCTGCGCGCGGTCGGCCGCCACGCGGGCGACGGCGGGCCCGATCCCCTGGACCTCGACCGCATCCGGCTCGACGACCAGCGCGTGCTCGCGCTCTTCCGCCGCGGCGAGACGAGCGGCATCTTCCAGTTCGAATCGGGCGGCATGCGTCGCCTGCTCGTCGACATGCAGCCCGACCGGCTCGAGGACCTGATCGCGGCCAACGCGCTCTTCCGGCCCGGGCCGATGGACCTGATCCCCGACTACAACGCGCGCAAGAACGGCCGGCAGCCGGTGCCGTCGGTGCACGCGGTGGTGGATCGCTTCACCGCCGAGACCTACGGGATCATGGTCTACCAGGAGCAGGTGATGCAGGTCCTGCACCACCTCGGCGGGATCCCGCTCCGCGAGGCGTACTCGATCATCAAGGCGATCTCGAAGAAGAAGCAGGACGTCATCAACGGCGCGCGCGCCTCGTTCGTGAAGGGCGCGGGCGAACGCGGCATGGAGGCGCCGCAGGCCGACGGCCTCTTCGACCTGATCCTGCGGTTCGCCGGCTACGGCTTCAACAAGAGCCACTCGACCGGGTACGCGATCGTCGCCTACCAGACCGCGTACCTGAAGACCTACTTCCCGGCGCAGTACATGGCCGCGGTGCTGAGCTTCGAGAGCCAGGCGCGCAAGATCGAGGAGTGGTCGGTGTACCTCGACGAGTGCCGCCGCGCACCGTGGCCCGACCACGATGCGGCGCGTCCGCACGTGGGCATCGAGGTGCGGCCCCCGGACCTGAACCTGTCGCAGCAGGACTTCGCCGTCGTCTTCGGCGCCGACGAACCGCACGATGCGTGCCATGGCCACATCCGCTTCGGCCTGCAGGCGATCAAGGGCGCCGGCGAGTCGGCGATCCGCGCCATCCTCAAGGCCCGCGAGGCCGGGCCGTTCAAGGACCTCTTCGACTTCTGCGAGCGCTGCGACATGCGCTCGGTGAACAAGGCCACGCTCGAGGCGCTGGTGAAGGCCGGCGCCTTCGACGGACTGCACGGGCTCGATGCGCGCTCGAGCCTCGCCGCGAGCATCGAGGAGGCCATGCGCAGCGGCCAGCGCGCGGCGAGCGATGCCGCGAGCGGCCAGGGCGCGCTCTTCGGCGGCTTCGACGATGCGCCGGTCGTCACCGGCGGCGGCACCGCCGGCGCGCTGCGCAAGGTGGCCCCGTGGGATCGCCTCACGACGCTGCGCTTCGAGAAGGAAGCGCTGGGCTTCCACGCCAGCGGCCACCCGCTCGATGCCTGGAAGCACGTGATCGGCACGATGTGCTCCTGCGACATCGCGGGCGTGGCCGTGCGCGGCGCCGACGAGCCGGTCGTGGTCGGCGGCATGCTCACGCGCGTGCGCCAGGTCGTGACCCAGAAGGGCAAGGACCCCGGACGCAAGATGGCGGTCATCGCCATCGAGGATGCCGGGGGGAGCATGGAGTGCGTGCTCTTCCCCGACCAGTACGCGCGCTTCGGCGAGCTGCTCCAGCCCGACCGCGTCGTCGTGCTCGCGGGCTTCGTCGACCGCAGCCGTGCCGAGCCGCAGGTGAAGATCGAGCAGGTGATCCCCGTCGAGGAAGCCACGGCCCATTGCTCCAAGGGGCTCGAGATCCGTCTCGATGCGGCCCGGTGCGCCGCGGCCGACGAGCCGGTCGCACCGATGCTGCAGATGCTCTCGGGTGCGCTGCGCCAGGCGGCCGGCAGCGTGGCTGCGCTGCAGGGGCGTCCGGTCGAGGTCAGCGTGATCGTCGAGTTCGCCGAGGCCGAGGTCGTGCACGCCGTCGCCGGGTGCCGCGTGGTGGCGACGAACGCCCTGCTGCACAAGCTGCACGGACTCGTCAAGGACGTGGGCAGCGTGGTGCCGGTCGGTGGATGGCTGCCGCAGAAGGCCGAGCGCCCACGGTGGCGCAGCCGCGAACCGATCGAGGCGTGATGCCGCGCACCGCCGCCGCCCGGCGCGCGACGTGACGGCTCAGGGCATCAGTCGGCCCACCGACCAGCCGTCGGTGGTGCGGTCATAGACGACCCGGTCGTGGAACCGGTACGGATCGCCCTGCCAGAACTCCAGGCGCTCGAGGGCGACGCGGTAGCCGCCCCAGTGCGGCGGACGCGGGACCGGTTGCCCCGCGAAGCGATCGTGCGCCGCCTGTTGCCGGTCGCGCATCGCGGCAAGCCCGGTCACGGGACGGCTCTGGTCGCTCGCCCAGGCGTTGAGCTGCGAATCACGGTGCCGCTGCGCGAAGTAGGCATCGCTCTCCGCATCGCTCGTGTGCGTCACGCTGCCCTCGATCCGCAGCTGCCGGTCGAACTGGTCCCAGTGCAGGAGCAGCGCAGCGCGGGGCGTCGACTCGAGGTCGTTGCCCTTGGCGCTCCGGCGGTTGGTGAAGAACACCGCGCCATCGCCGTCGAAGGAGCGCAGGAGCACGGTCCGCAACGATGGTCGGCCGTCCGGGGAGACCGTCGCCACGTAGAGCGCATTCGGGTTGGGCGTGGGCAGGCGCATCGCCTCCTCGAGCCATCGCATCGCCCAGG
Organism: Planctomycetota bacterium; assembly: GCA_041182645.1. Lineage (GTDB taxonomy): Bacteria > Planctomycetota > Phycisphaerae > Phycisphaerales > SM1A02 > SYIB01. The sequence continues at coordinate 1,239 of JBEGNG010000005.1, read as the reverse complement.
CGACGGGATCCGCGGGCGGGTGCTCGAAGTCCGTCGGTGCCGGCGTGAACCCTGCGGGTGCGACCGTGCGGTCGGCGTGCGGTCGGATGAAGCTCATCGTCGGGGCCTCCTCGTGCGTCGTGCGGTCGGGGTGTGGTCGGTCACGTGGAGCCGGGGCAGCGGGGGTGCCACGGGCTTGGGCGTTGGTTCGGTTGACTCGACGCCGAAGTAGCGCAGCCACGCCTGCACCTGGTCGCGCGACAGCGGACCGCTCGGCTTCCCGCCCAGACGGTCGCGCGGCGGGCCATGGCGCACGTCGTGGACGAGCTGCTCGAGGAACGCGGCGCTGTCGAGCACCTTGCACCGGCGGCGGCGTGCGGTGCGCTGCACGGCGTGGTCGCTGCTGACCACCAGCAACCGGGTTGGTGCGCTGCTGCGTTCCACCAGCTCCGCGATCACGGCGTCGGCGGTCGAGCGGGGCCCGCTGAAGTGGAAGACGGCGTCGCCGATCTCCATGGGTGCCGGCCGGTACGCATCGATCATGCGCGGGGATTGACCCAAGATCGTCGTCGGCAGGCCGTCGAAGACCATCCACACCGATTGACCGCGGTACCGGGAGCCCGAAATGGTCTCGACCAGGTCGTGGGGCCCCATGCCGGCCATGTCCGGGGGCAGCACCCCCGCGACGTGCAGCACGTTATAGGCATCAAGGACCAGGGGCATGACGACCTCCGCTGGCCCAAGCCTAGCCTGCACGGGGTTGCGGCGACGCCCCGGCCGTGGTCTACTGGCCGACTCGGAATTCCCGAACACCCCTGAGGACGAACGAATGCCCATTCGAGTGAAGTCACGCGGCAACGAGACGGTCGAGCAGATGGTCCGTCGCTTCAAGAAGCTGTGCGAGAAGGAAGGCCTGACCAAGGACCTGAAGGCCCGCCAGTTCCATGAGAAGCCCTCCGAAGTCAAGCGCCGCATGGACATCCGTCGCGAAGGCCTGCGCATGGCTGCGCGTCGCGCCGCCGCGGCGAAGGCCGCCGGTCGCTCGGCGCGTCCGGCCCAGCCCTCGAAGTCCAAGCTGAAGCGCGGCCCCGGCGGCCGTGGCCGCAGCAAGGACTGATCCGCCGGCATGGCCAGGCGGACAGCCAAGCCCGACACCTCGGCATCGCGAGCGCTGGCCATCGAGCTGGCGCAGCTCGCGCATGACCTCAAGTGCAGCGATGTGCTGCTGCTGTCCGTTGGTGCGCAGTCCCAGGTGTGCGA
>JBEGNG010000004.1:0-15801 GCA_041182645.1 Planctomycetota bacterium | reverse complement strand
GTCCCTCGGCTGAGCGGCTTGCCGCGCGCATCGACCGCACCCGAACGCAATGGGCCGCCTCCCTGGGTCGTCCCGAGCACGCCGAGGTCGCCTCCATGGAGGTGCTCGAGCGCTTGATGCTGCAGATCGGCAGGTCGGCCGCCCTGGGTCTGGATGATGCCGCAGTCCTGTCCACGAGCGCCAGCCTGTCGAGATGGGCCGCGTGGTGCCCGAGTGCAGACGGCGTGGCCGTGACGCTGGCGCCCTTGCGACCACGGCTCGCCCTCGCCAGCCTCGCCGCCGCCGAGGGCCAGTGGGACGAGTGCAGTCGTCTGCTCGAGGCCATCGATCAGGACCTGCCCATCGCGGAGTTCGCCGCCACCGTCGCAGCACGGATCGCGCCGTCGCTTCCGGTCGCCGAACCATCCATCCCTGCGACGATCCGGTCGATCATGTCACCCGTGCATGAGGGGTCCTGGCTTGCGGCCGATCGGGCACGGCTGGCCACGCTGGCCCGGGCCTGGAGGGAGCTGCGCCACGCCACCACGGCCGGCGACGCGGAACGGGCCCAGGCAGCATCGGCCATGGCCACGCAGGTCGCGCGCGACCTGCTCGGCTCGCTCGCCGCGATCGATCCGGATACGGTGACGCCATGAAGGTGCTCGTCTTCGCGCCCCACCCCGATGATGCCGAACTCGCGATGGGCGGCACCATCGCCAAGCTCGTGGCCCGCGGCCACGCCGTCACCGTCTGCGACCTGACCGACGGCGAGCCGACGCCGTTCGGATCGCGCGAGATCCGCGCCCGGGAGACCGCCGAGGCGACGGCCGTGCTCGGCGTGCAGCGGCTGCAGGCCGGGCTCGTGAACCGTGAGCTGCGCGATGACCTCGCCTCGCGCCGGGTGCTGGCGACCATCATCCGATCGCTGCAGCCCGACGTGGTCTTCTCACCCTACCCGCGCGATGCACACCCCGACCATGTCGCGGCCACGAGCCTCGTGCGGGATGCGCGCTTCGAGGCGAAGTACGTGAAGACCGACCTGCCGGGATCGCCCTGCTACCCGCGCTGGCACATGCACTACTTCGCCACGCACCTGCGGATCGTGGCGCAGCCGGACTTCATCGTGGACACGACCGGCTTCACCGACGCCAAGCAGCGAGCGATCGCGTGCTATGCGAGCCAGGTCGGCGTGAACCCCGCCAACCGCCGACTGCCCATCTGGATCGCCGCAGCGGACACCTACTTCGGCAGCCGGATCGGCGCCGAGGCCGGCGAGCCGTTCGCATGCGATGAACCGCTGGACCTCGCGGCGCTCGGCTGGCTCTGACGACCGCGGTGTCCATCCATGGGCGTGCGCCCCGGGTGCGGGGCACCGCAACGATTACGATCTCCGCATGAACCTGCCCGTGCGCATCGAGTGGAAACGGCTCTCGCCGCTGGCGCGGATCCCCGCCTACCAGACGAGCCTGGCGGCCGGCATGGACGTGCACGCCGCGATCACCGAGCCGATGCTGCTCGAACCCAACCGCGTCGTGCTCGTGCCGACGGGCTTCGCGCTGGCGATCCCGGAAGGCTTCGAGGCGCAGGTGCGGCCGCGCAGCGGGCTGAGCACGAAGCACGGCGTCACGGTGCCCAATGCACCCGGCACGATCGACGCCGACTACCGAGGCGAGGTCATGGTCGCCCTGATCAACCTCGGGCGCGCCGACTTCACGGTGGAGCCGGGGATGCGCGTGGCGCAACTGGTCTTCGCGCCCGTGGCGCGCGCGGACATCTCTGAAGTCGCCGAACTGTCATCGACGGAGCGCGGAACGGGCGGCTTCGGCAGCACGGGGCACTGACGTGATCCGCGGTCGGGCGGCGTCCGGGTGCACGCCACGCCGATCGGGACGCCCCGGACAACCCGCGAGCGGGCCCCTGCCGTCAAGCCGGCGCGATGCGCGGCGGACGACTGGGATTGCGGGCGACCTCGGCCGTGCGCCAGCAGCCGACCCAGCGGTTGGGGCTGACTTCGACGAGCGCGTAGGGCTTGGACGGGTCATCGAGCGCCGGGCGCTGCGACTGGTCCATGAAGGGCCACCAAGGGACCACGGGGCCGGCATCGGAGCGCAGGCCCTCGTACTCGCGCGGGTCACCGACGACTTCCTCCACCGTGACCAGGCGGTTGCGCAGCTCCGAGAGCCCCGGGATGCAGCGGAAGAGCCCGCGCGTGTATGGATGCAGCGGACGATCGAAGAGTTCGGTGACGGGTGCGTACTCGACGACGCGCCCGGCATACATGCAGCAGACCACGTCGGCGTTCTCGGCGACGACGCCGAGGTTGTGCGTGATGAGCATCATGCCCATGCCCGTCGAGTGCTGCAGGCCGCGCAGCAATTCGAGGATCTGCTTCTGGATCGTGACGTCGAGCGCCGTGGTCGGTTCGTCGGCGAGCAGGAGGTCCGGCCGGCACGCGAGCGCCATCGCGATCATGACGCGCTGGCGCATGCCGCCTGAGAACTGGTGCGGGTAGGCCCGCATGCGCCCCTCCGGATCGCGGATGCCCACGTCGGCCATCGCCTTGATCGCGATGCGCGCCGCCTCGTCGGGCGAGACCGCCTGGTGCAGCAGCACCGCCTCCATGATCTGGTCGCCGATCGTGTAGACCGGGTTGAGGCTCGTCATGGGCTCCTGGAAGATCATCGCGATCTTGCCGCCACGCACCTTGAGCATCTCGTGCTCGGGGAGCTCGAGCAGGTTCCGGCCCTCGAACATGATGCGGCCGGAGTCGAAGCGCCCGGGCGGACGCGGGATGAGCTGCATCGAGCTCATCGCCGTGACGCTCTTGCCGCAGCCGGACTCGCCGACCACCGCGAGCGTCTGGCGCGGGTACACGCTCATGCTCACGCCGGCGACCGCCTGGATGCGCGGCCCCGAGCCGTTGTCGAAGCTGACCGCCAGGTCCTCGACGCTCATGAGCGGCTCGAGCGCCCTCGCCTGGGCTTGCGTGGACTGCGCCATCAGTGCGCCGCCTTCCTGAGCTTGGGGTCGATGGCGTCGCGCATGGCTTCACCGAGCATGTTGTACGAGAGCACCGAGAAGAAGATGGCCAGGCCCGGGAAGACCGCGAGCCACCAGACGAAGGTGCCGGTCGCGGCGGTCGCGCTCGACAGGAGCTTGCCCCAGCTGGCCTGCCCGTCCGGACCGAGCCCGAGGAAGGAGAGCGTGGCCTCGATCGTGATCGCGGCCGCGATGGCGAAGCTGGCATCGACGAGCACGGGCGTGATGCCGTTGGGCAGCATGTGCCGGAAGAGCACGGCCCGGACCGGAAGCCCCGCGGCCTGGGCCGCCTGGACGAAGTCCATCTTGCGCAGCTTGAGGAACTCGGCACGCGTGAAGCGCGCGGCGCCCGTCCAGCTGAAGAAGCCGATGATCGCCATCATGACGTAGGTGTTGCGCGGGAGCACCCCCGCCGCCACGATGAGCACGAAGAGCGTGGGCACGCTCATGAAGATCTCGACGACGCGGTAGAGCAGCAGGTCGACCCAGCCGCCGAAGAACCCCATGAGCGCGCCGATCGTGACGCCCAGCAGCACGCTGATGCCCGTCGAGACGAGGCCGATGGAGATGGACAGTCTGCACGCCCAGAGCATCTGCCCGAGCACGTCGCCGCCGATCGCATCGGTGCCCAGCAGCACGCGCCGGTCACCGAACGGCGAGCCCTTGAACGATGCGGTCTTCTCCCAGTCGGCGATGCGCATGCCGGGCGGCATGGCCACCATGTCGCTGCGGGTGTACTGGCTCGACCAGGGAATCAGCGTCCAGGTGGCGCGGACCGTGCCGGCCGCCTCATCGAGGATGACCTGCTCGTGGTTGACCAGGGACTGACCGCCCGCGAGCCAGGAGAGGACGAAGCCGAGCGTGGCGGCGCCGGCGATCGGCCAGAGGCGCCGGGAGAACGACGCCGCGACCGGGACGGCGATCGCAAGCAGCGCCACGAGCACGGCCGAGACCAGCACCAGCGGCCATGGGCCTGCATCGAGCCGCGTCAGCCGTTCGAGCGACTCGATCCCTGAACCCTCGGCGGCCCAGGTCAGGAGCGCCGCCAGCACGATCGTGGCGCCGGCCTGCATGGTGAGGCCGATCAGGACGCCGATGCGTCCGCCGCGGCCGAGCGAGCCCGCACCGAGGAACACCCAGGGAACGCCGAAGGCCGCCGCGATCATGAGCAGCCAGTCCGTCGGGGTCAGGTAGGCGAAGAGCGGCCACTCGACCGAGAGCACCTGGCCGTCCGCGCCGAGCCGTTCGAGACGGATCGGGTGCGCGTTGGCGATGAGCGGCGCGAAGACGGCGAAGAAGCCCATGACGGCGATCCATGCCATGCCGAGCATGGCGCCCGGGCGGCGACGGACCCGATCCCAGGCATCGGCCCAGAAGCCCTTGGCCTCCTGGGCGCCGATGCCGCGCATGACCTCGACGCCGGAGACGGCGGCCGGGACGGCAGGTCGCGGATCAGTCATACGCCACCCGCGGATCGCAGAGCGCATAGAGGATGTCGGCCAGGAGCAGCGCGAGCAGGCTGACCGACGAGATCATGAAGGTGTTGGCCAGGATGAGCTCGCGGTCGCGCAGGTTGATCGCCTCGAGCACGAGGCTGCCCATGCCGGGGATCGTGAAGATGCGCTCGACCACGACGCTGCCGCCGAGCATGGCAGGGAAGATCCCGACGAACATCGTGATGAGCGGCAGCAGGCTGTTGCGCAGCACGTGGCTGATGACGACGTCGCGCGACGGCACGCCCTTCGCGCGCGCCGTGCGCACGTAGTCGGAGCTGAAGTTCTCGAGCATCGCCGCGCGCGTCTGCTTGCTGAGCACCGCGAAGCCCGCGTAGACGAGGCAGAGCACGGGCAGCACGAGGTGCCACACCATGTCGAGCAGCCATCCGCGGTGCCACACGCCGGCGTCATCCGTGCGGGGCAGGAAGGTCATGGTGGCGGCGGCGCTGTCATGCAGCCCGCTGACGGGGAACCAGCCGAGGTACTGGTTGTTCGCGAGGAAGCCGATGGCGAAGACGCCCGCGAGCACCACGGGGACCGAGTACAGCAGCAGGAACGCGAGGCCGCTGAGCACGTCGAAGATCCCGCCCCGGCGCACGCTGGCGAGGACGCCCGTCGGCACGGCGACGAGGTAGATGATCGGGAACGCGATGAAGTTGATCAGGATCGTCACCGGGAGCGCCGTGGCGATCAGGTCCCACACCGGCCGGTTGCGCGAGAACGCGACGCCGAAGTCGGGAGCACCGAGCGAGAAGGCGTTGGGAATCAGCTCGAAGCCCGCCACCGGGTACGGGCGGGCAAGGAAGGCGACCATCGCCCGCTGGCGCGATGCCTCGGCCTCCGACCAGGCTGCATGCATGGCGGTTGCGGACGCCCGCAGCTTCACGAGCGTCGGGGCATCGCCGTCGAGCGGCAGGTCACGGAAGCGCTCGGGATCGGCACCACCCTTGGGCTCGAGCCGGGCGGTCCAGGGTGCACCCAGCGCGCGCACGTGGTCGGCGAGCGCATCCTTCACCGCGCGCACCGACCCGACGTAGGCGCGTCGCGAACCCTCGGCCTCGCGCTGCAGGCGCTTGAAGTCCTCGACCAGGGCCTCGCCCGCGGGAGGCGTGTACTGCACCACGAACGGGGCAGGTTCCGGGAAGGCCCAGCCCATCACGGGCGCCGGCAGGTCGCGCGGCTCGCGCACCAGGTCCCCCGTCGGCGACACGAGCGGCGTCGTGCCGAACTTGAGCGGGCTCACGCGGCCGAGCCAGCGCGCGTACTGCACGAACACGTTGTCGTTGAGGCCGTAGCGATCCTCGAGGTAGGCCTGCATCTGCGCGACCTTGCTGGTGTCGCTCATCTGCCCGCCCTGCACCGCGAGGCCCGCACCGATCCCGCCCGGCGCAAGCGCCACGAGCAGGAACACCATGAGCGTGATCCCCAGCACCGTGGGGATCATCAGCAGCAGGCGTCGGAGGAGGTACGTGGCCATGGCGGATCAGCTCGGCGCGCGCACGGTCACTCGCTGCCCGGGGCCGGCAGGGCCACGCGGAAGAACTCCTCGGGCTGCAGGCCGGTGCGGTACGTGTTCACGTTGCCGAACTCCCGCGAGACGAAGCGCAGCCAGGGCGACACGCGCACGAACGTGTAGGGCTGGTCCGCCGCGATCACCTGTTCCAGCTGGCGCCAGACGAGCATGCGCTCGGCCTCGTCCATGGTGCGGCGACCCTTCTCGATGAGCGCGTCGGCATCGGCGTTCTTCCACTGCACGAAGTTGTCGCCGCCTTCCTTCATGCTCTCGGAGTGGTAGATCTGCCGCGGGTCGCTCTCGGGCGCGTTGGCACCCCAGGCCAGCGTGATCGCGTCGAAGTCGCGCAGCTTGAGGATCTCCTGGTAGCGGCTCCAGTCGACCGGCCGGGTCACGACCTCGATGCCCGCCTTGGCATAGCTGTCCTTGACGAACCGGGCGAGCCGCTCCGAGATCTCGCCGCCGCCGGCGTAGGTGTATTCGAAGGAGAACTTCTTCCCACTGGCGTCCTCGAGGATGCCGTCGCCGTTGCGGTCCTGCCAGCCGGCCTCGGCGAGGAGCGCCTTGCCCATCTGGGCGTCGTAGGGGAGCGGCTTCGTGGCCGGGTCGCTGGCGGGGCTCTCGGGATTCATCGGCCCCTTCGACACGATGCCGATGCCGTCCCAGATGTCGCTGATCATGCGCTCACGGTCGAGCAGGTGCGTCATGGCGCGCCGCACGCGGACATCCGCGAACGGCGTCGGGTCCTTGCCGGCGCGGGGGCCGCACTGCCAGGCGATGAACGAGTAGCCGCAGCGCATGTTCACCCACTTGAGGGCGAAGGCCTTCTCCTCGAAGCCGGACTCCTCGCGGGTGACCTTGTTGAACTGCGGGGAGCTCGGGGTGATGAGGTCGCCCTCGCCGTTGCGGAAGGCGACCAGGCGGGCGAGCTCGTCGCTGACGGTCTTGAAGCGAAGCCGCTCCAACGACGGCTTCTCGGCCCAGTACTGCTCGTTGCGCACGAGCACCACGTCCGTGCCCGGCGTCCACTGGACCTGGAGATCGTCGGGGCCCGCCGGCAGTCGCTCGAGCTTGAACTGGCCGGAACCCATCAGCAGGCCCGTGGCCTGGTTGAGCTGCGAGGGCTCGAACGTCGAGTACCAGTGCTTGGGCAGGACGGGATTGCCGAAGGCGATCAGGACGTTGGTGAAGAACGGTTCCTTGAAGACGAACTCGACGGTGCGCTCATCGATGACCTTGACGTCCTTCAGGTTGTCCTGCGTGCTGCGTGCGCGCTCGGCCTCGATGAGCGGGTTGCCGATGAACTCGAGGTTCGTCCAGCGGACGTCCTCCGCGGTGACGGGAACGCCGTCGCTGAAGCGCGCGCGGGGATTGATGTGGGCCCGGATCCAGAGGCCATCGGGATCGATCTGCCAGGCATCGGCCAGGACACCGACCATCTTCAGCGTCTTGGGGTCGAAGGATCCCAGGCTCTCGCAGACGCGGTCCAGCACGCGCGTGCCGTAGACGTCGGACTGGATGTAGGGCACGAGCTTCGCGGGCTGGGCCTCGAAGATCTCGGTGAACTCGCCGCCGACCGAGAATCCGGGCTGGCCCCCGGGCTGCGTTGCCGGCGCCGGGTTCGGCCAGCGCTGGATCGCCACGCCGGGCCGGGCCCAGGCATCCGAGGCGGCCGGCGCCGATGCACCGCCCTGCTGCACGACGACGCCCTCGGCGAAGCCCTTCTCGACCTCGCGCTGGAGGAGCGCCGACTGGCGCTCGATCTCGCCGAGCTTGACGCGAAGGCCGTCGACGGCGACTTCGATGCGGGTCTTCTGGACCATCGACAGCCAGACGCTGCCGAGCGTGGCCAGCAGGAGGGCGACGACGAACACGTCCTTCAATCCGAATCGGTTCTGCATGCGTGTGGACCTCGGGTTCCGGAGGCTACGCGAAGCCGCGCAGACCTGCCCCGTCAGCGGCCCGCGAGCCGGTCGCGCACCCAGTCGCCGACCAGGTTGAGTGCGAGCAGCGTGAGAGCGATAAGCAGGCACGGGAACACCAGCAACCACCAGCGGCTCACGACCGGGTTGAGTTCGGGGAGCCCAGCCGCCGCGAGGTTGCCCCAGCTCGGCAACGGCTCCCGCACGCCGAGCCCGAGGAACGAGAGGAAGCTCTCGCTCAGGATCGCGGTGGGCACGGCGAGTGCCGCGTACACGACGATCGGACCCGAGAGGTTGGGCACCAGGTGCAGCCAGAACCGACGCGCGCGGCCCATGCCGATGGCCGTGCACGATTCCATGAACGGGCGCGCCTTGAGGCTGAGCACCTGCCCGCGGATCACGCGCGCCACCGTGAGCCAGCTCAGGCCGCCGATCGCGGCGACGAGGATCGCAAGGTCGAGCGCCTGGCGCGCGAAGGGACCGGGCCTGATGCCCGATCGCTCCATCGCACCATCCGCCGCCACGGCGATGAGCACGACGAGCAGGATCGTGGGAAGCCCGTAGAGGACATCGACGATCCGCATCATGACGCCGTCGATGCGGCCACCCGCCTCGGCACTCACGGCACCCCACATCGTGCCGACGCCGACGCTCACCGCGGCTGCACAGAGCCCGACGAGCAGGCTGATGCACCCTCCGATGCAGCACCGTGCAAGGAGATCACGGCCGAGTCGGTCGGTTCCCAGCGGATGGAGCACGCCCGACGCATCGCGCTGCATGGGACCCAGCAGCGCGGCGGAGAGGTCCTGCGCCTCGTACCGCGGCACACCCGCGGCATCGGTCGACCAGATCGCCCACCCCCCGCCGACGAGGCACGCCAGCACGACGACGGCGAGGATGGCAGCGCCGGCCCGCACGGCGGGACTCGGGGCGGCGCGATGCGCTGCTCGGGCTTCAACGGCGCGCGATGCGTGCACGGGTCGATCGTAGTACGGTCACCGCAGACTGGGTCAGCGGCCGGCCTGGGCCGCGTCGGACGGGCGGCGGCCGCCGAGCGGCAAGGGCTCGCGCCCTTCCCGCAGGGCATCGACCCAGCGCTGCACGGTCTCGGTCCGCAGGCGGGCATCACGCTCGAGGTCCACGCGCAAGTCCCGAAGCATCGCATCGAGCGATGCCAACTCCACCGCGCGCGATCGGAGGTTCGAATCGACGAAGGCCAGGGCGAGCGGGCGAAGCTGCGCCTCGAGGCGTGCCGCCTCGTCGGAGCGCCCCGCATCGACGGCACTGTGCAGCTGCTCGCCGAGTGCGAGCACCTTCGCCTCGAGCTTGAGTTCCTCGATGCGGATGGCGTAGAGCTCCGGGCGGCGCTCACGCAGCACCGCGAGCGAGCCGAGCCGCTTGGCCTGCGAACCGAGTGCCGTGCGGAAGGCTTCGGCATCGCGGGAACGTGCCTCGTCCAGGCGGGCGGCCAGGTCGGGCGAGAGATCACGCGCCACCGCGACGATGCGGTCCATCTGCTCCGGGCCGAGCGCCCGGCCCGGCGACCCGCCCTGCATGCCGGCCTCGATCAACGCGCCCGCGTCGGGGCTCGACGCGAAGCTCTCGCGATCCGTCAGCGGCCGGGCCAGCAGGGCGCCGACCAGGCAACCCGCAGCAAGCGCCGCAGCGACCGGACCGAGTCGACGCATCACCGTGCACCCCCCGCCACCGCGACGATGTCCCGGATCTCGTCGGCGAGCATGGACCAATCGCTGTCCATCGAACGGAGTTCGCTGCCGAAGGGATGGTCATCGAGCACGGCCTCGTCGCTGCCGGCCAGCAGCGAGACGAGCACCGGCTCGGCCTCGATGTCGCTCGCCGCCATCGACATGACCGGCGCGGGGCGCATGAAGACCATGCCGACGACGACCGCACCGACGATGCTCGCGGCAAGCGCCAAGCGAGCGCGGCGGGCTTCGCCCCACTGCGCGCGGATCGGCGCGGGTGCCGGGGCAGGCGCAGCGGCGAGCACGCGATCGACGAGCCCGGGACGGTGGGCCATGCGCCGTGCGTACCGACCCAGCAGCGACTCCATCGCAGGATCGACCGAAGGCTCGTCGTGGTGCGGTTGGCGCTGGTTCATGGCAAAGGTGGAACGGCGGGGCGTTGTGCTCATTGCAGGTCCTCCGGCGTGAATCCTGAATCTTCCATGGCCTGACGCATCTTGGCGATCGCCCGGTGGTGGCGAGCCAGCAGCGTGCCCACGGGCTCGCCGTGCAGGTCCGCGATCTCCTGGTAGGACATCCCGGCGAGGTGCCGGAGATGCACCAACTGGCGTTCTGCATCGCTCAGGCCCCCCATGGCTGCCCCGAGGGCGCCCAAGGCCTCCGGAGCAAGGTCCTGATAATCCGACTCGGCGGCACCTGCAACGGCTTCAAGCTCCTCGGCCCCGCCGGCCGGGCGCGCATGACGACCGCGGCGACGGACCTCGTCGCGAAGCCGATTCATGGCGATCTGGAACAGCCACGATCGGAAGCGCCCCACATCGCGGTAGCCGGCCAGCTTCCCGGAGACCGACACGAAGACCGACTGCGTGAGCTCCTCGGCGAGGTCGGGGTCGCGGCACCGGGCCAGCAGCAACGCGAAGACGCGCGGGGCGAAGGCCCCGACGAGCCGTTCCCATGCCTCACCGTCGCCACGCGCAGCGTCGCGGATCAGCTGCTCGAGGTGACCGGCGGGAAGGTCCTGCACGCTGCGCAGGATACGCAGCGGCTAGACCGGCAGATCGTCGATCGGCCTCGGTTCGAACACGCGCACGGGCACGCCCGGCGGCGTCGCAGGACTCCACGGACGGAACGCCGTGGACTTGCCGTCCCAGACGAGGTTGACGGTGCCGGTGGGTCCGTTGCGCTGCTTCGCGATGATGAGCTCGGCGATGCCCACGCGGTCGGGGTTCGAGGCTGCCCAGTCCGGATCCTGCAGGTGGTAGTACTCCTCGCGGTGCAGCATCATGATGACGTCGGCGTCCTGCTCGATGCTGCCTGATTCGCGGAGGTCGCTCATGCGCGGCCGGTGGCCCTCGCGCTGCTCCGCCGCGCGGTTGAGCTGGGAGAGGCAGAACACCGGCACGTTCAGTTCGCGCGCGGTCGCCTTGAGCCCACGGCTGATCTCGCTGACTTCCGTCTGCCGGCTCTCCACGCGCGTGCCCGAGGACATGAGCTGCAGGTAGTCGACGAAGATGGCCTGGATGCCGAAGCGCTCGGCCATGCGGCGCGCCTTGCTGCGCAGCGCCATCAGCGAGAGGCCCGGCGAGTCGTCGATGTACACCTGGGCCTGCCGCAGTTCGTCGCACGCCGCCAGCACGCGGTCGTAGTCCTCGGCACGCAGCGTGCCGCGGCGGAGGCGCTGGCTGTCGATGCCGGCCTGCGAGCAGAGCATGCGCTGCACCAGCTGCTGACGGCTCATCTCGAGGCTGAAGAAGGCGACCGGCTGGCCCGCCAGCGCGACGTTCTGCATCACGTTCAGGGCGAAGGCCGTCTTGCCCATCGAGGGGCGCGCGGCCAGGATCACCATCTCCCCCCGCTGCAGGCCGCTCGTCATCTGGTCGAGATCGTCGTAGCCCGTGGGCACGCCGGTGGTGGCGCTGCCGTCGTGAGCCTGGATGCGCTCGATCGCCTCGTTGAGCAGCGTCGCGAGGTCGCTCGCGTGGGTCGACTCGCGGCGCTGGCTGATGGCGAAGATGCGCGCCTCGGCGAGCTCGAGCACGCCCTGTGCGTCCTCGGCGTTGCTGTGCGCCTCGTGCAGCGTCGTGCCTGCCGCGTCGATCAGTTCGCGCAGCGTCGCCTTGTCGCGGATCTCGCGCGCGAACTCGAGGGCGTTGGTGGCGCTCGGCACGCTCTCGGCGAGCGAGACGAGGTAGTCGAGGCCACCGACCTCGTCGAAGACCCCCCGGTCGCGCAGGAGCTGCTGGAGCTGCACGATGTCGAACGCCGCCGAGCGCTCGTACAGCTCGCACATGTGCGAGTAGATGGTGCGGTGCGCCGGACGCACGAACTCCTCCGCGCTGCGCACGACCTGCAGCACGTCACCGGTCAGGCGGGGATCGTGGAGCAGCGCGCCGAGCAGCGCTGCCTCGACCTCGGGTGCCTGCGGGGGCAGCGCATCGGCCAGGCGCGCGATCGCTCCGCGGTCGAGCTCGACCCGCTCGCGCGGGGCGCGTGAGCGCCGTTCCTTGGCATCTGGTGGCATCGTGCGCCGAGGGTCAGGCGTTGGCGGTCGCGACCACGGCCGATTCGGCGTCCACGCGGTCACGCATCACGCGACCGACCTTGAAGCGGACGGACCGCTTGGCGGGGACACGGACCTGCTCGAGCGTCTTGGGATTCTGGGCCACGCGCGCGGCACGCGCCTTGACCTCGAAGACGCCGAAGTCGCGGAACTCGAGCCGGTTCCCCTGCCCGAGTTCGTCGATGACGGCATCGAGGAACAGCTGCACCACGTCGCGCACCTCATTCCGCTTCATGCCGGTGCGTTCGGCGATGCGGTCCACGATCTCCTTCTTCGTCGTCGTTGCCATGGAGGTGCCTCGTTCGGTCTCTGGATCTCACCCGGGCCCCGCTCCACGGCGGGACTCCCCACGCGATGAGTATGACGCTGCGGTGCGTCCCGAGTCAAGGCGCGAATGCTTGTCCACCGGCGCTCAACTTCCGCGGAGATTTGGCTTTACAACGCGAAGAATCGTGCTAAGGAGCGCCGCCTCGCCGGCCGCGAAACGCCATCCGGCGCGCAGGACCGCGATCGGGGGAGCGAACGGCGGGACGCGTCCGGCGAGCTTGGGCCAATCCTTGCCGGTGACGACGATGGCGTCGACGCCACGCGCCTGGTCGAGCAGCGCGCGGAGCAGGCCCTGCTCGTAGGCCTGGTGATCCCGCAGCCTCGGCGCTGAGCGGACGGTGGCTCCCGCCGCACGGACCGCGCCGACCACGCGCTCGGGGTGGGCAAGTCCCGCCCACACGGCGACCGTGCGTCCATCGAGCCACTCCAGCGGCTGCTCGGTGCGCGTCGATCCCCGGTGCATCTCGAGCGTGCGCGGCTCGAGCCTGCACCACGCCACCGGGGCACGGCCTGCGAGCCGCTCGATCCGGGCAGCGAGTGCGTCATCGACCCCGTCCGCCTGCGTGACGACGATGGCGCCGGCACGACGCAGCGACGCGGTCGGCTCGCGCAGCCAACCCGCGGGGAGCAGCCAATCATCGAGGCACGGCCGCTGTCCATCGATGAGCACGACGTCGAGGTCGCGAGCGAGTGCACGGTGCTGGAAGCCGTCGTCCAGCAGCACGGCGTCGAACCGCTCGCCGCGCGATCGTGCCCCGGCGATCGCCCGGCGGCGCGACGCGTCGACGGCGACGGCGGCACCGGGCACGAGCGCCTTGAACTCCTCGACCTCGTCGGCGAGGCCGTCCACGGCGCCGTAGCCGCGCGTGGCCAGCAGCGGACGCACGCCGGCGTCCAGCATCCACTGCGCGACGAGCCGCGACATCGGGCTCTTGCCCGTTCCACCGGCGACGATGTTGCCCACGCTCACGACCGGGACGCCGGCCGAGCCGACGCCGAGCCCGAGCGACCACAGTGCGTTGCGGCCGCGCACCGCGGCGCCGTAGGCGAGGCTCGCCGGCACCGCGATCGGCATGGCCCAGGCGGGCACGGGCCTGCTCGCACTCACGGCCTCGGCCTCCGTCCGCCCAGCGTGCGCAGGGCGGCATCACGCTCCGCACGCAGGTGCGCCAGGTCACGGCGGTGGATCGACCAGCTCAACCGGATGTCGATCGCCGTCACGACGAGGATCACGAACAGCAGGAAGCCCGATGCGAGCCAGACGAGTGCGTACGGCCGGGGGGTCACGTCGGGATCGATCAGCGAGAAGCCCTCGACGAGGAGCGGCAGCATCAGGAGGCCGAGGACCATCGTCGATTGCCGGAGCGCGCGCCGCGGCCACGGGACGTCGCCGGCGGCGAGCCTGCGCATGTAGAGCACCATGACGACGGCGAGCGCCGCGGCCACGGGCACGGTGGCGATGGGCGTGACATGGATGGCGGCGAGGATCGGCATCATGCGTCCCCCGGGGTGCCGAGCTGCGAGAGCAGCGGCAGCAACCGCCGCATCGGCAGGCCCATGACCGTGCACGGATCACCGTCGCACGTGAGGGGCCACCCTGCCTCGACGCGGTCGGCGAAGTTGTAGCCCCCCGCCTTGCCCTGCCAGGCGCCGGAGTCGAGGTACTCCTCGAGCACGCCCGGGCGCAGCGGGCCGAGGCGGACCGTGGCACGGTCGGCGAAGATCCACCGGCGGCCCGAGGCCGGGTGCAGCAGCGCCGCACCGGTCCACACGTCATGCGCCGCGCCGCACCAACCCAGGATCATGCCTCGCGCGTGCTCTCGGTCCTTCGGCTTGCCGACCAGCGCTGCGCCGTCGTGCGCCATCGTGTCCGCGCCCAGCACCCAGGCCACACCCGCGGGCGGCTCGACCTGCGCGGCCTTGAAGAGGGCCATCGACATCGTGAAGCCGGCCGGATCGCCGATGCGCTCGGGCAGGTGCGCGTCGTCGATCGGCGGCGGCACCGCCACGAACCCGATGCCCGCCTCGCTGAGCATGCGTTGGCGTCGGGGCGACGAGCTGGCGAGGCAGAGCAGCATCGGTTCGGTGCGGCGGCGGGACCGCGTTGATCGAATATAGTCCGTGGCTTCCCTCAACCACCCATGACCGAACCGGGCCCGCAGCAACCTCCACCATCGACGACGGCATCGTCGACCGCCAGCTCCTCGGGCTCGACCGGCGGCAATGCCGACACGATGTGGGCGCGCGCCGTGATCGAGCGCGGGCTCGCCACGCGCGAGGAAGTCGCCGAATGCCTCAGGACCGCGCGTGCCGACCCGGCCAAGCCCCTGGCGCTGGTCCAGGTGCTGATGGCGAAGCAGCTCGTGACCATGAGCCAGCTGCGCCGGATCAAGGCCGACACCGAGGGCGAGCGCACGGCGGCCGCAAGCCGCGGCGTGCCGGGCTACCAGCTGGTCCGCAAGCTCGGCGCGGGCGCCATGGCCGTCGTGTACCTGGCCCGCCAGGTGAGCCTCGACCGCATGGTGGCGATCAAGTTCATCGCCAAGAAGCACCTCTCGGATCCGAACTTCGTCGAGCGCTTCTACAAGGAAGGCCGCGCGGCGGCCAAGCTCAACCATCCGCACATCGTGGGCGCGTACGACGTCGGCCAGGCCGGCGAGCAGCACTACTTCATCATGGAGTACGTGGACGGCGACACCGTCTTCGACCGCATGCAGGCGAAGAAGCGCCTGCCCGAGAAGGAAGCGCTCGCCATCATCCGCCAGGTCGCCCTGGCGCTCGAGCATGCGCATGAGCGAGGCTTCGTGCACCGCGACATCAAGCCGAAGAACCTGATGGTCACCTCGACCGGCGTGGTCAAGCTCGCCGACCTCGGCCTGGCCCGCGCGATGGGCGACCAGGAAGCCGCTGCGGCCGAGACCGGCAAGGCGTTCGGCACGCCGTACTACATCAGCCCCGAGCAGATCCGCGGGTTGCCCGACATCGGCCCTCCGGCCGACATCTACGGGCTCGGCGCCACGCTCTATCACATGCTCACGGGCAAGGTCCCCTTCGAGGGCAAGAATCCCAACGAGGTCATGCAGCGCCACCTCAAGGATGCCCTGGTCCCGCCGGACCACCTCGTACCGAGCATCTCGAACGGGTGCGCCGAGATCGTCGAGATGATGATGGCCAAGCCGGCCCGGGACCGCTACCAGTCGGCGAAGCAGCTGCTCGAGGACATCGACCTCGTCATGAAGGGCGAAGCCCCTCACCACGC
>JBEGNG010000003.1:0-19105 GCA_041182645.1 Planctomycetota bacterium | reverse complement strand
CTGCGCAGGCGCTGAAGCGGCGAAGATCCAAAGTGTCGCAATGGCCGCAACGGCTCGGCCAAACGACATGCACAGCCTCGACGCCCCTGCAAGGGGGCTCCCGTATCCGAACGCTCTCATGGTGACTCTCCCTCGACTGGATCCCGGACGAACTGTCGTCGGACAAACCACCGGGGATGCATGACATTTCCGCGGGGTCGCCGGCTTCGGCTTGGGCTTGCTGACGACCCGGACCTGAGCGAACTGGCGGTGGCCGCTGACGCCGCTGTGGTGGCCGTAGCCCGACTGCCGCGCGCCGACCCAGGGTGATCCGCTCGCGCCGCCACAGCCCTGGTTCACGCCGACCATGCCGATGTGCAGCCGCTCGGCGACCTCCTGTGCACGGGCCTCATCGCGGCCGAAGACCGCCCCGCCCAGGCCGTACGGCGAGTCGTTCGCAAGCCGAACGGCCTCGTCGACCTCGCGGTAGGTCATGATGCAGGCGACCGGGCCGAAGGTCTCCTCCTGCATGATCGGCATCTCGTGCGTGACGCCCGTCAGGACGACGGGCTTGATGAAGTTGCCGCCACCGTCGCCGCCGCACTCGATGCGTGCACCGGTCGCCGCGGCCAGCGAGACCTGCGCCAGCACATGCTCCTTCTGGCGTGCGTTGACCATCGGGCCGATCTGCGTGCCGGCCTGCATGCCATCGCCCACCACCAGCTGCTGCGCACGCTCGATCACGGCCTTCGTGAAGGCCGGCGCGATGGAGTCGTGGACGTAGATCCGCTCCGTGCTGACGCAGACCTGGCCCGCATTGCGGAAACTGTTGCGTGCGGCGAACGCCGCGGCGGCATCGATGTCGGCATCCGGCAGGACGACCAGTGGATCCTTCCCGCCCAGTTCGAGGATCAACCGCTTCAATCCACCTGCAGCGGCCTGCATGATGTGCCGCCCCGCCGAGCGGCTGCCGGTGAAGGCGATCAGGTCGATCGGCGCGGCGACCAGCGCCTTGCCCTGCACCTCGTCGCCGATGGCGACCTGCAGCACGTCCGGCGGCAGCACGGCCATCAGGCACTTGGCCCACTCGAGCGCGCAGAGGGTGCTCAGTTCGCTCGGCTTGAGGATCACCGTGTTGCCGGCCACAAGGGCGGGCACGACCGTGTCGCTGCACATGAGCACGGGGAAGTTCCAGGGCGTGATGCAGGCCGCCACGCCCAGCGGCGCATGGAGCATCGTGGTGGTGGTGCGCTCATCCTCGAGCGTCTCGGGCCGCAGCGCGGCGGAGATCTCGGCGCAGGCTTCCTCGAGCCCGCTTGCGGCGTAACTCGCCTCGCCCTTGGCCTCGGCGATCGGCTTGCCCATCTCGCGCGTGATGAGCTCGCCTATCGCGGCGCTGCGCTCCTTCAGCGACGCGGCCGCACTCGCCACGAGCCGCGCGCGTTCCTCGAGCGGGATCGCCCCCCAGCTGCGCTGGGCCTGTCGGGCTCGGTGCACCATCAGCCCGATGCCCTCGATGGTGGTTGGTTCGAGTTCCGCGACGAGCTCGCCGGTGGCCGGATTCGTGATGCGCAGCATGCGGTCGATCCTAGACGGCGGGTTTATGGGACGGGTGAACGAGGGCACCCCGCCCTTGCTCTCCCGCTCGAGGGCTTCCATCCACCCCGGTCGCTCGCTAGCATCCCCCCTCCTCATTCGAGGGCCGTTGGTGACAGCAACCACTTGGTTCTGGCGCCACATGGGGTTCCAACGCGGCTTGCGGAACTCCAGCCTTGAGGATGCCGCGGATCGGCCTGGTGCCTGCCGCGTCAGCAGTTCGCTCGTTGCACGCGCAGGGCATCGCCCCTGACACGCCTCGTCCTTACCATCAGGTCGGCCTGATCCAGGCCCATTGGCCCGTGGTGTAACGGTAGCACAGGAGATTTTGATTCTCCTTGTCCTAGTTCGAATCTAGGCGGGCCAGTTACTCCCCAACGCATCCTGATGGCCGGACCCCGAAGGGAACGCGCCATGACCACCAACGCCCCAGCAGCCGTCATCCTTGCCGCAGGCAAGGGCACGCGCATGAACAGTGACCTGCCGAAGGTCATGCACCATGCCTTCGGCCGTCCGCTCGTCGAATGGGTCGTGCTGGCCTGCCGCGAAGCCGGCGTCGGCCGCATCGTGCTGGTCGTCGGGCACGGCGCCGAGGTCGTGCGCGCGCACTTCGCCGGTCAACCCGACATCGAGTTCGTGGTGCAGTCGCCGCAGCTGGGCACCGGGCACGCCGTCGACCAGTCGCGGCCGCTGCTCGCGGCCGATCCGTCGCGAGAACTCCTTGTGCTCTGCGGCGACGGACCGCTGATCCGCGCGTCGACGCTGCGCGCGCTGCTGGCGGCGCACCGCTCGGCCGGAGCGGCTGCCACGCTCGCCACGAGCATCATCGACGAGCCGACCGGCTACGGCCGCATCGAACGCGATGCCGGCGGCCGCTTCCTGCGGATCGTCGAGCAGAAGGACGCCACCCCCGCGCAGCTGGCGATCCGCGAGGTGAACCCGAGCTACTACTGCTTCACCGCCGGCGACCTCTTCCGCACGCTCGCACGCGTCGACAACAAGAACGCCAACGGCGAGTACTACATCACCGACACGTTCGGACTGCTGCGTGACGAGGGCCGCACGGTCGCGGTCGTCGATGCGGTGCCCGCGTCGGACGTGCTCAGCGTGAACACCCCGGCGCAACTGGCCGAGGTCGCCGCGATCCTCGAGTCCCGCACCGTTGCAGGAGCCACGGCATGAGCACCACCGACCGCGACGGCCTGAAGATCTTCGCCGGCAGCACCGGCCGCGCCCTGGCGCAGTCGATGTGCGCGCACCTGGAGATCCCGCTCGGCCAGGCCACCACCACGGTCTTCCCCGACGGCGAGATCATCGTGAAGCTCGAGGAGGACGTGCGCGGCCGCGACGTGTTCGTGGTCATCTCGACCTGCGAGCCGGTCAACAGCAGCGTGATGGAGCTGCTGATCTTCATCGACTGCCTGCGCCGCGCGAGCGCCAAGCGCATCACCGCGGTCATCCCCTACTTCGGCTACGCGCGCCAGGACCGCAAGGACGAGGGCCGCGTGCCGATCACCGCCAAGCTCGTCGCGAACCTGATCACGAAGGCCGGCGCCGACCGCGTGCTCTGCATGGACCTGCACGCCGCGCAGATCCAGGGCTTCTTCGACCTGCCGGTCGATCACCTGAGCGCCTCGCCGGTGATCGCCGACCACTTCCTGCGGCTCAAGCCTTCGCTGGGGGAACTCTGCGTCGTCAGCCCAGACGTCGGCAACGTGAAGGTGGCGAACATGTACGCCAACCTGCTGCACGCCGACCTGGCGATCATCGACAAGCGGCGTACCTCGGGCTCGTCGGTGACGGTGAAGAACCTGATCGGCGACGTGGAGGGCCGCACGGTCCTCATGTTCGACGACATGATCTCGACCGCGGGCACGATCTGCGAGGCCGCGAAGGTCGTGCGCGAGCACGGCGCCCGCGCGGTCTACGCGGCGTGCACCCACCCGCTGCTCGTGGGGCTGGCCATGCAGCGGCTCGGCGAACCGCTCGTCGACGGCGTCGTCGGCTGCGACACGATCCCCAACGGCCCCCGCTTCGAACCGATCGCCCACAAGTTCACGATGCTCTCGGTGGCGCCGCTGCTCGGCGAAGCCATCCGCCGCATCCACAACGACCAGTCCATCAGCGCGCTCTTCAAGCACGGCCTCGGGGCCAAGCGCTGAGTCCACTTCCACCCCGAACCAACACAGGAGTCCACAACCATGGCATCCACCACCCCCACCGTCGCCGCCACCCTGCGTGAGCGGCTTGGCACCCGCTACACCCGTCGCCTCCGCGCGCAGGGCCTGCTCCCCGTCGTGATCTACGGCCACGGCGAGAAGCCCGTCTCCGCCGCGGTCAACGCGAAGGAGATGCTGGGTCACCTGCACCACGGCAGCCACGTCATCAACGTCGCGCTCGCCGGCGGCGCGAGCCAGACCTGCCTGGTCAAGGACCTGCAGTTCGGCTACCTCGGCGACGACGTGATCCACGTCGACCTCGCCCGCGTGAACCTGGACGAGATCGTGCGCGTCAACGTGCGCATCGAGTTCTTCGGCGAATGCGCCGCGAGCAAGAAGCCGGGCGCCGTGCTCACGCACGACATGGCCGAGCTCGCGATCAACTGCAAGGTGCGCGACATCCCCGAGTCGGTCCGCGCCGACCTGTCGGCCATGCAGGGCGAGATGCTCAGCGCCGGCGACCTCAAGCTGCCCGCCGGCATCACGCTTGCCATCGATCCGCACGCCCCCGTGGCCCGCGTGATCACCATCGCCGAGGAAGCCGCCGGTGAAGCCGCAGCGCCCGCTGCCGCCGAAGCCGCACCGGCCGCCGACGCGAAGAAGGATGGCGACGGCGACGCAGCGAAGGCCGCTGCGCCGAAGAAGTGACCCCGTCCATCGACTGAAGGACCATGAAGCTTGTCGTCGGACTCGGCAACCCAGGCAACGACTACCGCGGCACCCGGCACAACGCCGGGTTCGAGGTGGTCGATGCCCTCGTCAAGCGCCATGCGCGCGACGCGGGGCGGGAGCGCTTCGGCGCGATCTGCTGGGAAGCCGAGTGCCGCGTCGACGGCGAGCCGGGCAAGGTGCTGCTCATGAAGCCCATGACCTTCATGAACCTCTCGGGCGAACCGGTGGCGCAGGCGCTGCGCTTCCACAAGCTCGACGCCGCGCGCGACCTCCTGGTCGTCGCCGACGACCTTGCCCTGCCGGTCGGCCACATCCGCCTTCGTCAAGATGGCGGCAGCGGCGGCCACAACGGGCTGTCCGACATCGCGCTCAAGCTGACCAGCGGCAACTGGGCACGCCTGCGCGTCGGCATCGGCAAGCCCGCCCCGCGCATGTCGCAGGTCGCGCACGTGCTCGGGCGCTTCACCGACGAGGAGCGTCCTTCCGTCGATGCATCGATCGCTTCCGCCTCCGAGGCCGTCCTGGCCTGGCTCGACCGCGGCGCCGCCGCCGCGATGAATGCGTTCAACACCAAGGTGCCTGCACCAGCCCAAGGACCGAAGGGTGCAGGACCGCAGACCGACAGCGCGCCGTCATCGTGACGGCGCATCAGAACCCCAACCACTACGAGGTATCCACCATGACCGAGACCCGCACCGCCCAGTACGAGGGCATGTTCCTCTTCCCGCAGTCCGCCGTCGCCGACCTGCAGGGCACCGTCGAGACCGTGAAGCAGATGCTCACGGCGCGCGGCGCCACCATCTGCAGCATCACCAAGTGGGACGAGCGCCGGCTCGCCTACGACATCGCCGGCAACAAGCGCGGCCTGTACATCCTGGCCTACTTCACCGCCCCGACCGCGATGCTCAAGGAGATCGAGCGCGACTGCAACCTGAACGAGCGCATGCTCCGCTCGCTCGTCACCCGCGCCGACCACCTGACCACCGAGCAGATGAACGACGCCGAGGGCCAGGCCAAGCTCGCCATGGAAATGAAGCTCCGCCGCGCCGATGGCGACGAGGCCGGCGAGATGATGGCCGCTCCCGCCCCCGCGGCAGAGTGATCCCGCCGGGCTGACCACCGGACCGACACGGGCCACGCCTCCGGGCGTGGCCCTTTTTCATGCCGATCCACCGAAATTCCCTCGGTTTCACGGGGGTGGCGTCACGGCGGACTAGGATGCCCGTTCATCCAAGGAGAAACACCATGGCATCATTCAACAAGGTCATCCTGCTCGGCAACCTCACCCGTGACCCCGAGCTCAAGCACGTCGCCGGCAACCAGGCGGTGGCCGAACTCGGCCTCGCCATCAACCGCCGGTACCGCACCAAGGACAACGAGGAGCGCGAGGAAGTCACCTACGTCGATTGCGAGGCGTGGGGCCGCACGGCGGAAGTGCTCAAGCAGTACCTCACCAAGGGCAGCCCGATCTTCATCGAGGGCCGCCTCAAGCTCGACCAGTGGGAGAGCAAGGAAGGCGAGAAGCGCTCCAAGATCCGCGTGGTGATCGAGAACTTCCAGTTCGTGGGCAGCCGCGGCGAGGGCTCGGGCACCGGCGGCGGTGGCGGCGGCGGTTTCGCGCGTTCGGGCCGTGGCGGCTCGGGCGGCGGCTCCGGTGGTGGTGGCGGCGGCGAACACGTCCCGCTGCCGAGCGACGACATCCCGTTCTGATCCAGCATCAGGCTGTTGGCTTCGGTCGCGGCAGGTGCATCGAGCCTGCTTCGGCTGTCGCCTGCGCCATGCACGGCTCCGGGAGTGGACCAGGCGTGTCGGAGCGCTTGGTCCACTCCCACCATCGCCCCTCGAACGCCGCACCCGGGGCGCCCGGCCGTTATCGGTGCCGCAGCAACCGCGCCGCACCGCTTGCCGCAGCGTCGCGCTCCTGCCATACTGCTCGACTCAATTCACTCTCCGCCTGTGCATCGTCTGCACACCACGCTGGGGCTGGGCGGGCTCCTAACTCTCGTTCACGAAAGGACAACGAACCATGGCATCCCACATCGAACTGCTGCTCCTCGACACCGTCGAGAACCTCGGCCTCGTCGGCGAAGTCGTCAAGGTGCGCCCGGGCTACGCGCGCAACTACCTCCTGCCCATGCTCCTCGCCGAGCACCCCACGCAGGAGAAGATCGAATCGCTCAAGGAAGCCCGCGCCCGTGCCGAGGCCGAAGTGGCCAAGCAGCGCGCCGAACGCGCGGCCCTCATTGAGCGCCTCGCCGGCGTGACCGTCACGCTCATCCGTTCGACGAACGACCAGGGCCTCCTGTACGGCGCCGTCACGCAGCGCGACATCAGCGATGAGCTCATCAAGATGGGCTTCGGCGTCGATACCCGCGCCGTGCGCCTGAGCCAGCCGTTCCGCCGCGTCGGTTCGGGCTCGGTCACGATCCAGTTCGACCGCGACCTCAAGACCGACATCGATGTCATGGTCAAGAGCGATCGCGTCCTCGAGATCGATCGCAAGCCCGAGACCACCGAAGAGGCCCCGGCGCCCGCCACCGAGGAAGCCGCTCCCGAGGGCGAAGCTCCCAAGGCCAAGGGCAAGAAGGGCAAGAAGGCCGACGCCGAGTGATCGCGTCGGTCGACCGGCCGCGGCCCGTCATCCGCCCGTCATCGGGCGCTGCCGGAGCAACGGACGCAGCAGGACCAGGATGACGACGGAGGCGCACGAGGCCCATGCGGCACGTGCGCCTCCTGTCATGATGCTCGACACCACCGTCCACCCTGCCAGCAGCAGGTAGATCGCGGGCACCCATGGGTACAGCGGCACGCGGAACGGGCGCGGCGCGTCGGGCATCGTGCGGCGCAGCACGAAGAGCGCGATCACCGTCAGTGCACTGAAGACGTTGACGAGCACCGTGAGCAGGTCGAGCAGCTCGCCCAGCGAGCCGATCGCGAGCGCCGCCGTCGACAGCCCGGCCACCGCCAGCAGGGCCCGCTGCGGCACGCCGTCCGCACGACGCACACCCAGCGCGGCGGGGATCTCTCCCGCCCTCGCCATGGACTCCAGGATGCGCGCTCCGGTGATGACGCCGGAGACGACGGTCGAGAAGAGCAGCAGCGCGATCGCCCCCGTCATGGCGGTGCCGACCGCGGGCCCGAAGAGGAGCCCGGCGGCGACCGAGCCGATCGCTCGCATGCCCGAGCCATCCGCCTCGACCATCGCTGCGGGATCGATCACGCGCAGGTAGGCGGCATTCACGCCCAGGTAGAGCACCGCCACCACGAGGATGGACGCGACCATCGCGCGCGGCAGCGTTCGACCCGGATCCCGCAGGTCCCCCGCGATGTCGGCTCCCGTGGACCATCCCAGGTAGGCGAAGCTCACGAGCAGCACGGCGGTCGCAGCCTGCGGCGAGAACAACGAGGGCGTTGCATCCGCGGCCACCGCCGTCAGCCGCTCCGTCACGCCGACCGTCAGGCCACCCACCACGAAGGCCGCGATCACGCCCACCTTGATGACCGCCAGGACCGTGTTCGCGGCGAAGCCCATACGGAGGCCGGGCAGCTGGGAGCCCAGTGCCAGCAGGATCGCTCCGACGGCCAGCGCCGTGTCGGGCGCATCGGCCGGCACGAGTCGATCGACGTACTCCGCCAGGAACAGCGCGATCACCGCGTTCGACAGGAGGTAGCCCGCGAGGATGGTGACCGTGGCCACGAGGTAGCCCACCGTGGGCCCGAAGGCGCGGCGCGCGCCCTCGATGCTTCCGCCCGAGCACGGGAGCATGGAGCCGAGCTCCGCCAGCGACAGCCCACCGCACAGCGCGAGCACGGCACCGACCACCCAGGGCATCAGCACGCCCGCGGGCGAACCGACGGCAGCCCCGAACTGGCCCGTGAGCGCGAAGATGCCGCTGCCGACCATGGCCGCGACGATCATGCCCGTCGCACCGACGGCGCCCACCACGCGGTGACGTGCCGCACCGGCGGGATCCGGCCGATCACCATGGTCATCGTGCATGGCCGGACGCTAACAGACCGCAGGCGCAATTCTGCAGGCTGCGGCATGACCGGGTCGATGACAGCGATGCGTGGGAGTGCGCCTCGGCAGGACGCCCGGATCACCCCCATGCCCGGCGCCGCACGGCGACCGGCTGGAGCATTTGGGAGCATGCCATGACGGCCACCATCAATCGTCGCGAGAGCCTTCCGCCCACCCGCAAGTCGATCACCCACAAGTTCTCGATCAACCAGTTCGAGGGCTACCTCACGGTCGGCCTCTTCGAGGACGGCCGGCCGGGCGAGGTCTTCATCAAGATGAGCAAGGAAGGATCCACGCTGTCGGGCCTCGTGCAGGGCTTCTGCCGTGCGTTCAGCCTGGCACTGCAGCACGGCCTGACGGTGCGCGACGCCTGCGACCGGTTCCGCGGCATGCACTTCGAGCCCGCCGGCGCGACGAACAATCCCGAGATCCCGGAAGCCAGCAGCATCCTGGACTACGTGGCCAGGTACCTCGAACTGAACCACTGCGGCATGCGCGCCGCGGCCTGACCCCACGCCTGCGGTCGGGCGCACCGGCACACACGATCGCGCGGCCATCCCGCTGCACGGAGTTGACGCGTCACGCCTGGGTCGACGCCGTCGCCGCCGGCTGCATCGCCAGCCGACGGATGAGCACCGTGGCCAGGGACCCCGGCTCCAGGAACGGCTTCGGCGGTCGCCAATAGATGTCCTGCACGCCCTGCGCATCGGGCGTGCCGACCGCCTTCACCGTCCCCTGCACGCCGTGCATGGCCACGAGCAGGTCGCGGGGACGTGACGTCCGGAAGACGACGTCCGGCTCGCGCACAACCACGCTGCGGATGCCCTGCAGCGCCGCCGCGAGCCGGACCTGCGCGAACCGCAGGCAGGTCTCGGCGACCGGAGGCGCCTCGCCGTACGCACCGGCCAGGTCCTGCGCCACGGCATCGAGCTCGGCGATCGACCGCGCACCGCTGATGCGGCGGTACGCCTCCATGCGGCGCCGGTCGCTGGGGATCCACGCCTTCGGCAGGTGGCCGTGCAGGCCGATCTCGACGACCGTGTCGAGCGTCTCGACGCGCGGGGCATGCTTGAGGTCACCCACCGTCCGCTCGAGCATGTCGCAGTACATCTCGTAGCCCACGGCCGTGATGTGGCCCGACTGCTCGGCGCCGAGCAGGTTGCCCGCACCGCGCATCTCGAGGTCGCGCACCGCGATGCGGAAGCCGGCCCCGAGCATGCTGTGCTCCTCGAGCGCATTCAGCCGCTTCATCGCCTCGGGCGTCGGCGGCCGGTCGCGCGGCAGCAGCAGGTAGCAGTAGGCGCGGTGCCGCGAGCGGCCCACGCGGCCGCGCAGCTGGTGCAGCTCCGAGAGCCCGAAGTTCCCGGCGTCGTCGATGATCATCGTGTTCGCCGTGGGGATGTCGATGCCGCTCTCGATGATCGTGGTCGAGAGCAGGATGTCGGCCTGGCGGCGCATGAAGGTGACCATGACCTCCTCGAGGTCGTGCGGCGCCATCTGCCCGTGCCCCACGACGATGCGGGCCTGCGGCGCGATCCGGCGCACCTCCTCGAGCGCGTCGTCCATGTCGTGGATGCGGTTGTGCACCCAGAACACCTGGCCGCCGCGCGCGAGTTCGCGCGTGACCGCGAGCCCCAGGCGCTTCTCGCTGAAGGGGATCACCTCGGTCACGATCGCGCGGCGGTCGGGCGGCGGCGTGGTGAGGCTGCTGATGTCGCGCAGGCCGAGCATGGCCATGTGCAGCGTGCGCGGGATCGGCGTGGCGCTGAGCGTGAGCACGTCCGCCGTGAGCCGGAACTCGAGCAGCCGTTGCTTGTGCTCGACCCCGAAGCGCTGCTCCTCGTCCACGACGACCAGGCCGAGGTCGCGGAAGGCCACGTCCTTCGACAGCAACCGGTGCGTGCCGATGACGATGTCGACCTCGCCGGTCGCGACCGCGGCGAGGATCGCACGGGCCTCGGCGTCGCTCTTGAAGCGGCTCAGGCTCTCGATGCGGAACGGATAGGCGCGGAACCGGTCGCGGAAGGTCCGCTCGTGCTGCTCGCTGAGCACCGTCGTGGGCACGAGCACCGCCACCTGGCGCCCCGCGTCGACGGCCTTGAACGCGGCGCGGATCGCGACCTCGGTCTTCCCGAAGCCGACGTCGCCGCACACGAGCCGGTCCATCGGCCGCGCACGCTGCATGTCGCGCTTGGTGGCCTCGATCGCGCTCACCTGGTCCTCGGTCTCCTCCCACGGGAACTCCGCCTCGAACTCGCGCTGCCAGTCGGTGTCGGCCGGGAAGGCGATGCCGGGCGTCGCGTCGCGCACGGCCTGCACGCGGAGCATCTCGGCGGCGAGGTCGCGCACCGAGTCCTGCGCATCGGCGACCTGGCTCTTCCAGCGCTTGCCGCCGATGGCCGAGAGCGGCGGCTTGCGTGCCCCCGCACCCACGTACTTCTGCACGAGCGCGACCTTGCTGATGGGCACGTGCAGCACCGAGCCGCCGTCGAACTGCAGGGTGAGGAACTCGACGTCGCCGCCGTCGCGACGGCCGTCCTTGATCGGCGACAGGCCGTCGTAGCGCGCGATCCCATGGTCGCGGTGCACGACGTAGTCGCCGGGCTCCAGGTGCAGGAACGCCTCGCGGGTGCGCGACGGCATGCTCGGCCGCGAGCCGCGCCTGCGCGCACCGAAGCGGTGCATGAGTTCCGACTGCGGCACGACAACCAGCCGGCCGGGGCCATCGCCGAAGGCGAAACCGCGGTGCAGGTGACCCAGGCAGAGCCGCACGCGCTCGCCCCCCGGCGTCGCGGCAAGCAACTCGCGCGCGCGCTGCTGCTCGCCGTCGCTGTCCGAAACGAGCCAGGCCTCGGCATGCAGCGACTCCTCGGCGAGCATCGCGAAGGCGGCGCCGGCATCGTCGGGGAAGACGCCGAGGGCGCCGACCGGCGACTCGATCGTCTGCTCGGCGCGGGCGCTCGAGCTGAAGGCACCCAGCGTGAGCGTGGCCCGTGCCCCGCCCGCCACCTGGCGCAGCACCTCGTTCAGCGGCACGAGGCCGCGTCCGTCGGCAGCACGGTCGGCGAAGGCGCGGCCCTGCTCCGAGAGTTCGCCGAGCTCGACGAGGACGCCGGCCCAGGCGCCTGGCATGAGGGCGGCGATGCTCACGCCATCGGCGAGCGATGCCGCCGCCTGCTCGGCGGCCAGGAACGACGCCGAGACGACCGTGCGGTCGGTGGCCTGCGTCGCCACATCCACCTCGTGCAGCCGTTCGAGGTCATCGCCGAAGAAGTCGAGCCTGACGGGCACCGCGCAGCCGAATCCGAACACATCGAGCAGCCCCCCACGCACCGCGAACTCGCCGGGCTGCTCGGCGACCGCCACGCGCGCGTAGCCGGCCTGCCCGAGCCACGCAACGAGCGCTGCCTGGCCCACGCGATCGCCCGCGCGGACCGTGCGCACGATGCCAGGCAACGCCTTCGGCGAAGGCAGCGACTGCATCGCGGCGGCGATCGAGGCCACGACGACCACCGGCCCATCACCGCCGGTGAGCACGCGCTGCTGGACGTCGAGCCGCGCCACCATCGACTCGGCGAGGGCGGCCGCATCCCGGGCACCGAGTTCGAGCGGCGGCAGCACGAGCACCTGCGTGCCCATGGACGCCCACTCCGCGGCGAGCTCATCCGCCTCGTCGAGGTGCGCGACCAGCACGAGCAGCGACGAACCGCTCCGGCGCTGCGCGGCCCACGCGAGTACCGACGGGCTCGACCCCTGCATGCCGGCGACGTGCAGCGAGCCACCGCGCGAGACGGTGGCGGCCATCGATTCGACCACCGACGAGGCCAGGATGGTTGCGGTCCAGCCCTGGCTCATCCCTCGCCCCCGGACCGCAGCCAGGGCTTGAGCGCCGCGAGCCGCGCCGGACCGATGCCTTTCACGCGCGTGAGGGCATCGATCGACGGAAACGCGCCGTGCTCGGCACGGTCCAGCACGATCGCACGCGCAAGCGAGGGACCGACCCCGGGGAGCATCGAGAGTTCGTGGACCGACGCCGTCGAGGGATCGAGGCGGCACGCGACGGGTGCGAGCGGCGACCGGGCACCCGCGCCGGACGCGAGGACGCGAAGCACGACCACCCCCGACAGCACCAGCACCAGCAGCGCGGTGGAACGCGCAGCCCGACGATCCCCGCCGACCGCACTCATGCCGGCGCAGCTGAGCCCGTGCCCAACGGCTCCTTGAGTCGCTTGCGGATGGCGCAGAACTGTTCCCACGATGGCTTCGCCTTGCCGGCAGCCGTCAGCAGGCCCATGGCAGGCTGGGATGCATCAGCGTCGACGAGCTGCCCCCAGCAGACGGTCTCGATGAACCGCTTGCTCAGACCGATCGTGATGATGGAGGTCAGCCAGCGGGCCTGCAGGTCGGGGCTCGGTGCACCGCGCCACGCCCCGGCGGGCCCCAGCCTGCCCGAACTCGGCAGCCCGACGGCGGTGAGCATGATGGGGACCTTCAGGTGCACGAACCGCTCGAGCATGGCGCTGACCTGGAGCAGGTCGCGCACCATGCCGCCGCGGTCCTCGACCCCCTGCAGCACGCGCACGCCGACGGCATCGAACCGAACGCCTTCGTCGATGAGCATCTGGACCCACCGCAGCGGCGGGACCGCACCCCTGCTCGACGCCACGTCCTCGCCCCACGGGTGCGCCAGCTCGACCATCAGGCGCGCCTTGGGCAGCAATTGTCGGATCGCCACGGTCACGCGGCGGCAGAGGTCGACCATCGCCTCGGGGCGCAGCTGGACGAACCGGCACTCGTTCAGGCCCACGGCGGTGATCCACATGCCGACCGCGGCGCCGTAGCGACGGATGACCGCGCTGCAGAAGCTCGCGTGGCGATCGCGCAGGGCTGCCTCGTCGTTGCGCTTGGGGATCATCCAGATCGGCAGCGCTTCCTCGGAGAGATCCAGCAGTGGCCCGAGCAGGATGCGCTTGCCCGCCTTCGCGGCGTACTGGATCCAGCGATCGAGTTGCGTGAACTCGAAGGCGCCCGGCTGCGGCTCGAGCGCACGCCATGGCGTGGGCACGATCAGCAGGTCGATCTCGGCGAGGACCGGTGCCAGCCGCTGCGGATCCATGGACAGGTCGATGCGGATGCCCGTGGCCGACCGGGACGCCCCCTTGGAGCCGTAGCGGATGCGGAGCGCCGCCTGGGCATGGGCGAGCGCAAGGGCCTCGCTCGCTGCGATCGCCTCGGCCAGCGCCATGCGGCTGGCCTGTTCGGCCCGCATGAAGTCCCGCTCGACCATGGCCTCGGTGAAGAGCGCGCGGGCCCGGTCGAGCCGCTTGAGCGCGGGCTGGGCGAGCGGATGGTCGGCGAAGAGCCAGTCGTCGCACTTGGCCAGGCAGAGGCGGATCTGGTTGCGCGCCAGCTCGAGCACCAGGCGGTATGGCGCATCGCGCAGCTGCAGCAGGCAGGTGCTGACCATGGTGGTGCCTGCGCCCGAGTCGAAGCCCAGGCAGACCCCTGCCGAACGCTGCTGCTCGACCTGGCAGCGAAGCTCGCCGTCGGCCATCGAGACCGCAGCGGGCAGCGGCGTCTCGTCGTGACCGAGCGTGTAGGCCTGCGACAGCGTCGGCTGCACGGCCTTGGCGCTGGTCGCTGGATCGACGGCGAAGCGGAGCATCGGGAGTGCCAGTGTATCGGTGCACGGCGCGGGGAAACGAGCCGCCGAAGAACCGCACTACACTCGAATCGATGACGATCGCCGTCGATGCCGTCTTCTCGACCGACCTGCCGTTGCCCGGCCGCCGCCAGGGCAAGGTGCGCGACGTGTACCGGCTGCCGGGCCGGACCCCGCCCGCGCTGCTCGTCGTGGCCACCGACCGAGTCAGCGCATACGACGTCGTGATGCCCACGCCGATGCCGGGCAAGGGCCGCCTCCTGACCCAGGTCAGCATGGGGTGGTTCAGCTGGCTGCGCGGCGAACGGATCGTGGCCGACCACGTGCTGTCGACCGCGGTTCCAGACGAATGCGCGCACGACCCCGCGCTGGCCTCGTCGCTCGAAGGCCGCGTCATGCAGTGCCGGGCCGCGCGGGTGATCCCGATCGAATGCGTCGCCCGCGGCTACCTCGCCGGCAGCGGCTGGGCCGAGTACCAGCGCCACGGCACGGCGTGCGGCATCGCCTTGCCCAAGGGACTCCGGCAATGCGACAGGTTGCCCGAGCCCATCTTCACGCCGGCCACGAAGGCGGAGGAAGGCCACGACGAGAACATCTCGCCCGCCCGGGCCGCGGACATCCTCGATCAGGATCCGGTCTTCGCCCGCTTCGGCGGTCGTGACCTCGCCCGGCGGCTCGAGCGCATCACGCTCGACGTCTACGCCCGCGCTGCGGCGCACGCACGCGCCCGCGGCGTGATCCTCGCCGACACCAAGTTCGAGTTCGGGCTCGCACTCGACCCGCAGGGCCAGCCCACCGATGAACTGCTCATCGTCGACGAGGTGCTCACGCCCGACTCGAGCCGCTACTGGCCTGCCGACCGCTACGAGCCCGGGCGCGACCAACCGAGCTTCGACAAGCAGGTGCTCCGCAACTGGCTGCTCGACGAAGTCGCGGCCGGTCGCTGGAACAAGGAAGCGCCCGGCCCGCAGCTGCCGTCACAGGTGGTCGAGCTCACCCTCGAGCGCTACCGGGAGATCGCGCGGATCCTGGGCTGAACCCCGCCCGGTCCGGTCCCATTCCTGCCGGGTTCCTCGGACGAAATGCCCCGATCAGGTGGCGCGATCCCGGTCCGGGGCTACCTTTCCCCGACCATGAGGATGACCCACGCCCTCGCCGCCGGCGCGCTCGCCGCGACGGTGCTGCTTCCGAGCCTCGCCCGAGCCCAGTGCCCCGGCGACCTTGACGGCACCGGATCCGTCGACGGCGCCGACCTCGCCGTCGTGCTCAGTGCGTGGGGGTGCGGGGGCACGTGCCCCGGTGACCTCAACAACGATGCCTTCGTCGACGGCTCCGACCTCGCGCTGCTGCTGGCCGCGTGGGGTGCCTGCCCACCGAGCGCACCCGCCCGGGAAGCCCCACTCGCCGCGGTCGCCCTGACCGCGTGGCCGTGGGCGAGCTGGGTCGACACGTACAACTCCAACGGCGGCGTCGGCATCGCCATCGATCCTGCCCAGCACCCCGATGCGGCGGGCCGATCGGCGCTCCTCTGGGTCGTCGAGGATCGCTCGCCCTCGCAATGGGCCGCGAACGCATCACTCACGGATGCGCGCCCGTCCGGGCCGCAATCGATCGTCTGCCCGTCGACGACGCTCTCGGGCAGCGTGCTTGCGCTCACGGTGTCGGGACTCGTCGCCGGCAACGGCGATGCGCCTGCGCGCGGCTACGACCTGGTGGTCGACCTCGACCAGGACGGCACGCTCTCGCCGGGCGACCTGATCGACGGGCGTGACGGTGGCGCCGGCTTCTGGTGGACCAGGGACATCGCCGCACTCGGCCCGTACGCCACGGCGCAGATCGCTTCGCACGACGTGAACGACGCCGACATCATCGATTCGATGGAACTCGAGCGCGTCTACTACCCCACCAACGCGCCGGGCCTGCGGCCGATCGTGGCGATCTCGCACGGCAACGGCCACAACTACGCCTGGTACGACTACCTGGGCAATCACCTGGCGAGCTGGGGCTTCGTCGTCATGAGCCACCAGAACGACACCGTGCCGGGCATCGCCTCGGCCACCGTCACGACCGTCGAGCACACCGAGAGCTTCATCGACCAGCACGCCACGATGGGCGGCGGCGTGCTCGCCGGCAAGGTCGACGTCGACCGGATCGCGTGGATCGGCCACTCGCGCGGGGGCGAGAGCGTGACCTACGGGTACGACCGCCTCTTCGACGGGTCCTTCACGTCGCCGTCCTACGGCCTCGCGGACATCCGCTGCGTGATCGCGATCGCGCCGACGGACTTCCTCGGGACCGCGAGCGCGAACCCCCACGCGGTCCCGTACATGCTGCTCTACGGTGCGGCCGACGGCGACGTCTGCGGCTGCCCCGACAGCGACATCGCCGACAGCTTCAACCTGTACGAGCGCGCCACGGGCCTGCGCCACTCGACCTACGTGCACGGCGCCGACCACAACGATTTCAACTGCTGCGGGATCAACGACTTCGCCGGTCCCACCGGCACCGCGATCGGCTCGACGCTCGCCCAGGGCGTGGCCAAGGCGTCGATCCTCGCCATGATCCGCCGCTCGATGTTCGACGACCGCGCCATGGAGGAGTTCCTCTGGCGCCAGAACGAGTCGCTGCGCGCGATCGGACAGTCCTCGACGGTCACGGTCGTTCGCGAGTTCAAGCCCGCGCCCTCGACGGCCGCGCCGATCGACGACTTCCAGGCCAACACCACGACGACGGTGTCGACCAGCGGCGGCGCGGTCAACGCGGTCGGGTTGACCAACCTGATCGAGGCGCTGGCGAACGACAACAACACGACCTTCACCTGGGTCACGACCGACCCCTGGAACGGTTCGGTCCGCAACCGCACGACGGACTCCTCCCGCGCCGGCGTCTTCGACTGGACCGCCTCGGGCTCGATCGCCTGGAGCGTGCCCGCCTCGCTCGCCGACTTCACCAAGCCGCGCGCGATCTCCTTCCGCGCCGCGCAGGGCACGAGGCACCCGAACACGACCGCTGCGCTGGGCGACCTCGACCTGACGGTGACGCTCATCGACACGAACGGCCAGGAGCGCTCGGTGCGCATCGGCGCGTTCGGCGGCGGCATCGAGGAGCCCTACCAGCGCTCCGGCTTCGGCACCGGTGCCGTGGGCTGGCAGGCCGAGTTCGAGACCGTGCGCATCCTGCTGGATGACCTGCGCTCCGGCGGTGGTGCCTTCAACCTGTCGTCGGTCGCCACGGTGCAGTTCCGGCTCGGTGGCTCCAACGGTTCGGCGCAGGGCCGCCTGCTGATCGATGACCTGCTGTTGGAGGACGAATGACCATGAACGCCCTCATCGCCGCACTCGCGTTGGCCACCGTGCCGCCATCGATCCCGGCCCCCGCCGCCGAGCGCGCGCCGGCCGTTCCGCCGGTCCAGGCCCCTTCCGACCTCGTACCCGTACCCGCCACGCCGGGCGCACCGCTGGCGATCGTCGCGGTCCAGCCCTTCACCATCGCGCAGCCCTACACGCACCGCTTCCGCAAGGACGGCACCGAGTTCCACTCGGGCCACCTCGTCGTGCTGCGCGCCGAGCCGGGCTTCGTGCAGCCGCGTCAGGTGGCCGAGCCCGTGCTGTGCGTGGGGTCGCAGACCGCCGAGCGGCTGTGGAGCGATCCCGCGCAGGGCCTCATCGTGGCCATCGTGCCGGCATGGACCGAGCGCACGGCCGATGGCGGCGAGCGTGCGGGCGATCCGGCGACCGACCTCGTGTACTTCGCGACGCCGGAACTCCCCGAGCGCGTCGACGCGGCGTGGATCGCGGCCGAACGCGCCAAGGCGCAGGCCGCCTTCGATGCACGCTCGATCCGCCGCGCCCAGGCCACCGCGATGGTCCGTCACCCACGGCTCGATGCCGCCTCGCAGGACGCGCTGATCGCCCGCGCCGCGGAGTTGCTGCCGGATCCCAACGCGCGCTGATCAGCGCAGTGCGGCGTCCACGACGTTGCGCAGCAGCATGGCCACGGTCATCGGCCCCACGCCGCCGGGCACGGGGCTGAGCCAACCAGCGACGCCGGCGACCGCGGGGTCGACGTCGCCCACCGTCATCGTGCGGCCGTCGTCGGTCCTGATGCGGTTGATGCCCACGTCGACGACGACGGCGCCGGGCTTGACCCAGTCGGGCTTCACCAGCCCGGGCACGCCGGCCGCCGCGACCACGATGTCCGCGTCGCGGCAGATGGCTGCAAGGCCCTGCGTGAACTTGTTCGCGCTCACCACCGTGGCCTCGGCGCGCATGAGCAGCACGGCGATCGGCTTGCCGACGATGTTGCTCGCCCCCACCACGACGGCGCGCGCGCCGCGCAGCTCGATGCCGGTGTGCTCGATCATCTCGAGCGTCGCCAGCGCCGTGCAGGGCACGAGGCTGCGGCGCCCGTAGACGACGTTGCCGATGTTGGCGGGGTTCACGCCCTCGACGTCCTTCTCGGGAGCGATGAGCGACTGCACGCGCTCGGCGTCGACCGCCGGCGGCAGCGGCATGTGCACCATGATCGCGCGGACCGAGTCATCGGTGTTCATGAGGAGGACCCGCCCCGCGACATCCTCGTAGCCGGCATCGGCGGCGAGTTCATGCAGGTGGTACTCGATGCCGACCTCCGCACAGGTCTTCGCCTGGTTGTGGGCGTAGAGCGCGGCACCCTTGTCGGGGCTCGCCAGCAGCGCATCGAGCCGCACAGGCCTCCCCGCGCGCATGATCCGGTCCCGAAGGTCGGCCTTGACCCGGGCCGAGAGTTCCTTGCCGTCGATCGGTCGTGCGCTCATGGCCCGGAATCTAGCGATCCATGCCCATGCCGTCCGGGAGGACGCCCGTGCTAGGCTGCGCCCCTCCAAAGGAGCCAACCATGCTGACCACGCTGCTCGCCTCGATCGCCCTCACGCTGCCCGCCGCCCTGCCCGTCCAGGATGCCGCCAAGCCCGCGCCG
>JBEGNG010000002.1:0-20328 GCA_041182645.1 Planctomycetota bacterium | reverse complement strand
CCGGCAAGGTGTGCCTCGATCCCCTCGCCAGCCGTCTGGGAGAGCATGCCGCGCCACCGAAGTTCGTCGAGGAAAGCCTGTGCCATGCGTCTATTGATAGAGGAACCTCGCCGACCATGCGCCGGGACACGCCATTACCGGACAATCGGGCCGAGGTCGCCGATCCGGACGCCGTGGGAACGGTGCTCGGTTGCATCACGATGCCGCGAGGTCGACATCCATCGTCGAGGGGCTTGCAGCATCGCCCGACATGCGCTAGCCTGTTCGACTCACAATTCAGTACCGCACGAACTACTGCGCACCCGTCGCTGACCGGCGATGGGCCCCGGGACCGGCGGAGGTCCGGCGTGGTGGGAGGTTCACACGATGGCAAAGAAAGTCACCAAGGTTTTCAAGATCATGGCCCCCGGCGGCAAGGCAACCCCTGCCCCGCCGCTCGGTCCCGTCCTCGGCGCCAACGGCGTCAACCCCGGCCAGTTCATCACGAAGTTCAACGACGCCACGCGCGAGCTGAACGGCCGCGTCGTCGGCTGCATCGTGACGGTCTACGGCGACCGCACCTTCGACATCGAGATCAAGTCGAGCCCGGCCAGCGAGCTGATCAAGGCGGAACTGAAGCTCGAGAAGGGCTCCGGCGAACCGAACACCAAGAAGGTCGGCAAGATCACCCAGGCGCAGCTGCGCAAGATCGCCGAAGGCAAGATGAAGGACATGAACGCGGCGACGGTCGAAGCCGCCATGCGCGTCATCGCAGGCAGCGCACGCTCGATGGGCGTGACGGTGGAGGGCTGAACCCATGGCAAAGAAGATCGTCATCGGACACTCCAAGCGCGTGCGCTTCAACAACGACCGCGTCGTTGCCCAGGCGCTTCCCCCGAGCGACGCCGTCAAGGCGCTGCGCCAGTACAAGGCCCCCAAGTTCGACCAGACGGTGAACGTGGTGGTCCACCTGGGCATCGACCCCAAGGCCGCCGACCAGGCCCTGCGCGGCTCGATCGCGTTCCCCAAGGGCGTCGGCAAGAGCGCGCGCGTCGTGTGCTTCTGCCCCGCTGACAAGGTCGCCGCGGCCAAGGCCGCCGGCGCCGTCGAGGCGGGTGCCGACGAGCTCGTCGCCAAGATCGAAGGCGGCTGGATGGACTTCGACGTCGCCGTCGCCAGCCCCGACATGATGCGCGTGGTCTCGAAGCTCGGCAAGGTGCTCGGGCCCAAGGGCCTCATGCCGAGCCCGAAGGCCGGCACGGTCGCCCCCGACGTCGTCAACGCCGTCAAGGAGTACGCGGCCGGCAAGACCGAGTACCGCAACGACGACGGCGGCAACGTCCACTGCATCATCGGGAAGATGAGCTTCAAGGACGAGGACCTCGCCGAGAACCTCAACCACTTCATCCAGGTGATCACCAAGGCCAAGCCCGCCTCGGCCAAGGGAACCTACATCCGCAAGTGCGTCATCGCCGCGTCGATGAGCCCCGGCGTCCAGGTCGCCCTCTGAGCCACGAAGGAGCACTCCCATGAGCAAGACCATCAAGGACATGATCGTCCGTGAGTACAAGAACCGCTTCACGGGCGTCGACGGCGCCGTGCTCGTCGAGCTGCGCGGCATGGCCGGCACCGACAACACCGGCCTGCGCCTGAAGCTGCACGCCAAGCAGGTGCGCGTCACCGTCGTGAAGAACGCGCTGGCCCGCAAGGCCTTCGAGGGCACCGCCCTCGAGGTGCTCGGCCCCGGCCTCAGCGGCCCGACGGCCGTCGTGTACGGCGGCGACTCGGTGGTGGGCATCGCCCGCGACCTCGTCAAGTTCGCCAAGGACCAGGAATCGCTGGTCCTCAAGGGCGCCTGCATCGACGGCACCTGGTTCGGCGGCGACGCCGGCGTCAAGCGCCTCAGCGAATTCCCCACCAAGGAAGAGGCCCAGGCGAAGGTCGTCACCCTCGTCCTGTCCCCCGCACGCAAGCTCATGGGCGCCGTCAAGGGCCCGGGTGGCCGCGTGATGGGCATCGTCAAGGAAATCGAAAGCCGCCTCGAGAAGGGCGAGACCATCGCCAAGGTCGGCTGACCCACACAGACCACATCAACCGCTGACCACTGGCCCCTCGGGGTTAAAAGCGCGGCGTTCGCGCTCCTCTGGAAGGCACGATC
Organism: Planctomycetota bacterium; assembly: GCA_041182645.1. Lineage (GTDB taxonomy): Bacteria > Planctomycetota > Phycisphaerae > Phycisphaerales > SM1A02 > SYIB01. The sequence goes on along the minus strand of JBEGNG010000002.1, from coordinate 18,191 downwards.
TGGAGAGTTCACCATGTCCGAGACCAAGACGTTCGAAGCGAAGATCACCCAGCTGGGCGATTCGATTGCCTCCCTCACCCTGAAGGAAGCGGTCGACCTGGCTGACTACATGAAGGACAAGTACGGCATCGAGCCCGCCGCCGGCGGCGCGGTCATGATGGCTGGCGGCGGTGGCGAAGCTGCCCCGGCTGCCGCCGCGCAGACCGAGTTCGACGTCGTCCTGGAAAGCTGCCCGGCCGACAAGAAGATCGGCGTCATCAAGGCCGTCCGCGAAGCGACCGGCCTGGGTCTCGCCGAAGCCAAGGCCCTCGTCGATGGCGCCCCCAAGGCCATCAAGGAGAAGGTCGAGAAGGCCGAAGCCGACAAGGTCAAGGCTGCCCTCGAGGCCGCCGGCGCCAAGGTCGCGGTCAAGTGACCCCGGGCCGGCCCCCGGCCGGCACCCGAATCCAGCATCGAGCCAGGCGCCCCCTCGCGGGGCGCCTGTGCCGTTTTGGGCGGTCCGGGGAGCGATCCCGGAGGGGCCGCGGCCGCCCCGCCCGCTTGCAGGAATCACGGCATTCCCCCTATACTCCGGGACTTGGCGTTGGGACCCAATAGCACGATGAGGCCGATGCGGGCAGGTTGCGTAGCCAACCATGTCCCGCTCGTTGCTCTCGAGGTGCAGGCCCGGCGTCGCGCGCACCCCAACGAGTGAACGACAACATGGCGAACAAGAACGTGCGTGACTTCTCCAAGCGCGGCGATGCCGTCGCGGTCCCTGCCCTCGACCGCGTGCAACGCAACGCGTACGAGCGCTTCCTCCAGCTGGGCAAGGACCCGGCCGACCGCGACGCGCTGGTCGGGCTCGAGAGCCTTCTGCGCGAGGTCTTCCCGATCTCGAGCTACGACGACTCGATGAAGATCGAGTACGTCCACTACTACTTCGGCGAGCCCCAGCACACCGAGGACGAGTGCCGCGAGCTGCGCCTCACCTTCGGCATGCCGCTGCGCGTCAAGCTGCGCATGACCCGCGAGGGCAGCGCCGAGGTCATCGAGGAGGACATCTACCTCGGCGACATCCCGATCATGCTCCGCGGCGGCGAGTTCATCGTGAACGGCGCCGAGCGCGTGATCGTCTCCCAGCTCCACCGCTCGCCCGGCGTCGACTTCTCGATCGCCAGCTCGATCGGCGACCGCCCGCTGCACTCGGCGCGCATCATCCCCGAGCGCGGGTCGTGGCTCGAGCTCGAGGTGAACAAGAAGGACGTCCTGGCGATGCGCATCGACCAGAGCACGAAGCTCGCGGCGACGACCTTCCTGCGCGCGCTGGACGAGCGCTTCGGCTCCACCGAGACGATCCTGAAGGCCTTCTACGAGGTCGAGGACGTCAAGGTCGAGAAGATCAAGCCCGAGTTCTATTCGGCCGAACTCATCGTCGACAGCGACACCGGCGAGGAACTCTGCAAGGTCGGCGTGCCCTTCGGCGAGAAGACCGCCGAGATCCTGCGCCAGAGCGCCAAGGTGCTGAAGTCGGTGCGCTGCATCGTCAACCCCGGCGACCCGCTCATCCTCAACACCCTCGCCGAGGAGCGCCTGGACTTCCTGGCCGAGGCCACCGAGCACGAGGCCGCGCTGCTGCGCATCTACGGCCGCCTGCGTCCGGGCAACCCGCCCCAGATCGACAAGGCCCGCGACCTCTTCAACGAGAAGTTCTTCGACGACAACCGCTACCGGCTCGGCCGCGTCGGCCGCTTCCGCATCAACCGCAAGTTCGAGGATGACCCCGCCTACAAGGTCGTGGGCGAGAAGGCCGACAAGGCCATGTGCCTGCGCGCCGAGGACTTCCTCGCGGTGATCCGCTACATGCTCGAGCTGCGCAAGCCGCTCGAGAGCAGCAAGCGCCGCGCCCACGTCGACGACATCGACCACCTGGGCAACCGCCGCCTGCGCACGCTCGACGAACTGTCGGTCGAGGAGATGCGCAAGGGCTTCCTCAAGCTCAAGCGCACCGTCCAGGAGCGCATGAACGTCAAGGACCCGACCGACACCGCGGTCAAGATCGCCGACCTCGTCAACACGAAGAGCGTGTCGAGCGCGATCGAGTTCTTCTTCGGCCGCAGCGAGCTGTCGCAGGTCGTCGACCAGACGAACCCGCTGTCGATGCTGGTCCACGAGCGCCGCCTCTCGGCCCTCGGCCCGGGCGGCCTCAACCGCAAGCGCGCCGGCTTCGAGGTGCGTGACGTGCACATCTCGCACTACGGCCGCATCTGCCCGATCGAGACGCCGGAAGGCACCAACATCGGCCTGATCGCCAGCCTGAGCATCTACAGCAAGGTCGACAACTACGGCTTCCTGCTGACCCCCTACCGCGTCATGAAGGGCGGCAAGACCAGCGGCGACACCGCCTACCTGCGCGCCGACGAGGAACTCAAGCGCGTCCTCGCGCCCAGCGACACCCTCAACCCCGACGGCCGCATCGTCGATGACCTCGTGCTCGCCCGCAAGAACGGCGAACTGGTCGAGGTCGAGCGCGCCGAGGTCGAGTACGCCGACGTCAGCCCCAAGCAGATCGTGGGCGTCTCGGCCAGCATGATCCCCTTCCTCGAGCACGACGACGCCAACCGCGCGCTCATGGGTTCGAACATGCAGCGCCAGGCCGTGCCGCTGGTGAAGGTCGACCCGCCCTGCGTGGCGACCGGCATGGAGAAGGTCGCGGGTGCGGCGAGCGGCATGGTGATCCGTGCCGAGCGCGGCGGCGTGGTCACCTACGTCGACTCCGAGCGCATCATCATCGACAACGCCGACGAGTACGTGCTGCGCAAGTTCGTGGGCCTCAACGAGCGCACCTGCCAGAACCAGAAGCCGGTCGTGAAGCCGGGCGAGCGCGTCCGCAAGGACCAGATCATCGCCGACGGCGCGAGCACCCACCTGGGCGAGCTCTCGATCGGCAAGAACGCGCTCGTCGCCTTCAACACCTACGACGGCTACAACTTCGAGGATGCCATCGTCATCAACGAGCGCATCGTGCGCGATGACGTCTTCACCTCGATCCACATCGAGTCCTTCGAGGTCGAGATCCGCGACACGAAGCTCGGCCGCGAGGAATTCACCGCCGACATCCCGAACGTCAGCGAGAAGCAGCTCTCGAACCTCGACGAGAACGGCGTGATCCGCGTCGGCACCCGCGTCGGCCCCGGCGACATCCTGGTCGGCAAGGTCAGCCCGAAGAGCAAGAGCGAGCTCACCCCCGAGGAGAAGCTGCTCCACGCGATCTTCGGCCGGGCCGGCGAGGACGTGAAGAACGACTCGCTCGAGGTGCCTGCGGGCACCGAGGGCATCGTCATCGGCGCCAAGCGCTTCAGCCGCCGCACGCACCAGAGCGAGGAGCAGAAGAAGCAGCTCAAGAAGGACATCGCCGCCTACGAGGCGACGATGGACCGCCGCATCGTGGACCTCTTCCGCCAGATGGCGGCCGAGGTCAACCGCCTGACCGGCTCCGAGATGGTCGACCCCAACACCCGCCAGAAGGTCGGTGTGAGCGACATCACGGAAGTCATCATGGAACAGGTCGACGGCTTCAGCGACAAGTGGATCAAGGGCTCGAAGGAGGCCCGCGACCAGGCGCTGGTGGTCTACGGGCAGTTCTGGCCCCGCATCCAGAACTACCGCAAGGAGAAGGACCGCAAGGTCGGCCACATGAAGCGCGGCGACGAGCTCGCCAGCGGCGTGCTCGAGATGGTGAAGGTCTACCTCGCCACCAAGCGCCAGCTCTCGGTCGGCGACAAGATGGCCGGCCGCCACGGCAACAAGGGCGTCATCGCCCGCATCGTTCCCGAGGCGGACATGCCCTTCCTCGAGGACGGCACCACCGTCGACGTGCTGCTCAACCCGCTCGGGGTGCCCAGCCGCATGAACGTGGGCCAGATCCTCGAGACGCACCTGGGCTGGGCCGCGCAGGTCCTGGGCTTCCAGGCCGTCACGCCGGTCTTCGACGGCGCGGACGAATCCGAGATCCTCGCCTCGGTCACCGAGGCGAACGAGCACGTCAAGCGGCGCGTCGAGGAGTTCGAGCGCACCGGCAAGAACCCCGGCACCCCGCGCGAGCTGCTCGCCCGCATGCCCGAGGACTTCAAGATCCAGCTGTACGACGGCCGCACGGGCGAGCCGTTCACGCAGCGCACGACGGTCGGCTTCATGTACATGCTGAAGCTGCACCACCTCGTGGACGACAAGATCCACGCGCGTGCCACCGGCCCCTACAGCCTCATCACCCAGCAGCCGCTCGGCGGCAAGGCGCGCACGGGCGGCCAGCGCTTCGGCGAGATGGAAGTGTGGGGCCTCGAGGCGTACGGCGCCGCCTACGTCCTGCAGGAGCTCCTCACCGTCAAGAGCGACGACATCGAGGGCCGCCAGAAGATCTACGAATCCATGGTGAAGGGCACCAACACGCTCCAGGCAGGCATGCCCGTGGTCTTCCACGTGCTCTGCCAGGAGATCAAGGGCCTCGGCATGAACATCCAGGTCGAGAAGAAGGAAGGCGGCGAGCCGGCACTCCCCATGGTGTGACCTGCAGCCCCCTCCCCCTCCCGACCAGAACCGTCACGAACACGACCGACACGACAACCGCCTCGGAGACCGGACCATGACCCTTGCAGAGAGCGTCTACGACCGCGTGAACGACTACGCCTCGGTGAAGATCACCCTCGCCAGCCCCAACGACATCCGTTCGTGGAGCTTCGGCGAGGTCAAGAAGCCCGAGACCATCAACTACCGCACCTACCGGCCCGAGCGCGACGGCCTGTTCTGCGAGCGCATCTTCGGCCCCGAGCGCGACTACGAGTGCGCGTGCGGCAAGTACAAGGGCACGAAGTTCAAGGGCATCATCTGCGACCGCTGCGGCGTCAAGGTGACGCACAGCCGCGTGCGCCGCGCGCGCATGGGCCACATCAACCTGTCGGCCCCGGTCGTGCACATCTGGTTCTTCAAGGCCATGCCCAGCCGCCTGGGCAACCTGCTGGCCATGAAGACCAGCGACCTCGAGAAGATCATCTACTTCCAGGACTGGGTGGTCATCGACCCGGGTGACACCGACCTCCAGGAGAAGCAGGTCCTGACCGACGACGAGTACCGCGAGGCCTACGCCAAGTACGGCCCCCGCTTCAGCGCCATGATGGGCGCCGAGGCCGTGCGCGAACTGCTCGACCCGACCCGCCTGGACCTCAACGAGCTCGCGGTCACGCTGCGCGAGGACATCAACAAGACCAAGAGCAAGCAGAAGCAGAAGGACCTGTCGAAGCGGCTCAAGATCGTGGAGCAGATCAAGGGCTCCGAGAACGATCCCAAGTGGATGGTCCTCGACGTGGTCCCGGTGATCCCGCCCGACCTGCGCCCCCTGGTCATGCTCGAGAGCGGCAACTTCGCCACGAGCGACCTGAACGACCTCTACCGGCGCATCATCAACCGCAACAACCGCCTCAAGAAGCTGATGGACCTCAACGCCCCCGAGGTCATCATCCGCAACGAGAAGCGCATGCTCCAGCAGGCCGTCGACGCGCTGTTCGACAACGGCCGCTGCCGCCGCCCGGTGCTCGGCTCCAGCAACCGCCCGCTCAAGTCGATCACCGACATGATCAAGGGCAAGCAGGGCCGCTTCCGCGAGAACCTGCTCGGCAAGCGTGTCGACTACTCGGCCCGATCCGTCATCGTCGTCGGCCCCGAGCTCAAGCTCTGGCAGTGCGGCCTCCCGAAGAAGATCGCGCTGGAGCTGTTCCAGCCGTTCATCATCCGCAAGCTCAAGGAGCGCGGCCTCGCCGACACGATCAAGAGCGCCAAGCGCATGCTCGAGCGCCGCGATCCCGAGGTGTGGGACATCCTCGAGCAGGTCATCCGCAACCATCCGGTGCTGCTGAACCGCGCCCCGACCCTCCACCGCATGGGCATCCAGGCGTTCGAGCCGGTGCTCGTGGAAGGCAACGCGATCATGATCCACCCGCTGGTGTGCGCGGGCTACAACGCCGACTTCGACGGCGACCAGATGGCCGTCCACCTGCCGCTGTCGGTCGAGGCGCAGGCCGAGGCGCACGTGCTCATGATGAGCACGCACAACATCTTCAGCCCCGCCAACGGCAACCCGATCGTCAGCCCGTCGCAGGACATCATCATGGGGGTCTACTTCCTCACGGTGCAGCCCTTCGACATGCCCGCCGACGAACAGGGCGCCGCACGCCGCTTCAAGGACGTGACCGAGGCGATCCTGGCCCACGACATGGGCCAGATCACCCTGCACGACCCGATCTCGGTGCGCCTGCCCCGCTTCAAGGAAGTCGTGTCGGGCCAGGCCGAGGCCGCCAAGCCGATGCCGGCCTCGGGGCGCCTCGTCACCACGCTCGGCCGCATCCTGCTCAGCGAGATCCTGTCGGACGGCATGCCGTTCTACAACTGCGTGCTCGGCAAGAAGGGCGCCGCCCGCGTCATCGACGACACCTTCGCCCGCCTGGGCAAGGCCGCCACGATCAAGCTGCTCGACGACCTGAAGGAGATCGGCTTCAAGACGAGCACCCGCTCGGGCCTGTCGTTCGCCATCAGCGACCTGCGCATCCCCAACGACAAGGACAAGCTCATCGCCGCCACGCAGAAGAAGGCCGAGGCGGCCATGCGCAAGTACGAGGACGGCAACATCACCGACGAGGAGCGCCGCAACGAGGTGCTCGACCAGTGGGCGAAGTGCCGTGACCAGCTCTCGGGCATGCTGATCGACACCCTGAAGCAGGACCGCCGCGAGCCGGGCACCGGCCGCGAGACCCCGATCCTGGGCAAGGACGAGAAGCCGGCCGCGACCGACAAGGGCAGGCGCTACCTCAACCCCGTGTACCTCTTCATGGACTCGGGCGCGCGCGGCAACAAGAGCCAGATGCAGCAGCTCGCCGGCATGCGCGGCCTCATGGCCAAGCCGAGCGGCGAGATCATCGAGACCCCCATCAAGAGCAACTTCCGCGAAGGCCTGAAGGTGCTCGAGTACTTCAGCTCGACCCACGGCACCCGCAAGGGCCTGGCCGACACCGCGCTCAAGACCGCCGACTCCGGCTACCTCACGCGCAAGCTGTGCGACGTGGCCCAGAGCGTGGTGGTGCTCGAGCACGACTGCGGCACGAACCGCGGCGTGCGCAAGGCGCCGGTGTACAAGGGCGACGAGGTCGACGTGCCGCTGCGCGAGCTCATCAAGGGCCGCACCGCGTGCGAGTCGGTCATGGACCCGCGCACCGACAAGGTGATCGTGAAGAAGGGCCAGCTCATCACCCCGGCGATCGCCGCGGAGATCGAGGAACTCGGCGTTCCCGCGCTCATGGTCCGCAGCCCGCTCACCTGCGAGACGCCGCGCGGCGTCTGCGCCCGGTGCTACGGCATGGACATGAGCAACGGCAAGATCGTCGAGGAAGGCCTGGCGGTCGGCATCATCGCCGCGCAGTCCATCGGCGAGCCGGGCACCCAGCTCACGATGCGCACCTTCCACACCGGCGGCATCGCGTTCACCAGCTCGACCGAAGCCAACTGGAAGGCGACCTTCGCCGGCACCATCGAGGTCCGTGACTGCAACGAAGTCGAGTACGAGGGCCGCCTGGTGGTCCTCCGCAAGACCGGCGTCGTCGCCATCGTCGACGCCAAGGGCCGCGAGCTCGACCACTTCAAGGTGCCCTACGGCGCCACGCTGTCGGTCCGCAACGGAGCGACGGTCAAGAAGGGCGACCTCATCCTCGAGTGGGACCCCCACTCCACGCCCATCCTCGCCGAGAAGTCCGGCGTGGTGCGCTTCCGCGACGTGGCCGAGGGCGAGACCGTGCGCACCGAGGGCAAGGGCGCGAAGTCCGAGCGCATCGTCATCGAGCACACGGGCGACAAGCACCCGCGCGTCACGATCGAGGATGCCCAGGGCCACGTGCTCGACCTGCACCACCTCCCGGCCAAGAGCCGCATCGTGGTCGACGAGGACACCAAGGTCACCGCCGGTGCCACGCTGGCGATCCAGTCGAAGGGCGAGGAACGCCGCAGCGCCGACATCGTCGGTGGTCTGCCCCGCGTCACCGAGATCTTCGAGGCACGCCTCCCCCGCGACCCGGCCGTCATGGCTCGCGTCGCGGGCCGCGTCGAGCTCCTGCCGAACGAGCGCAAGGGCAAGATGACCATCCGCATCCACGTCGAGGGTGCGAAGGACATGCACGAGGATCACCACGCGCAGCAGGGCAAGCGCCTGCTCGTGCACACCGGCGACGTCGTCGACGCGGGCCAGCCGCTGACCGACGGTGCGCGCACCCCCGCCGAGATCCTCGCGATCAACGGCGAGGAAGCGCTCTACCAGTACATGCTGGACGAGATCCAGAACGTGTACCGGGCCCAGGGCGTGCCCATCGCCGACAAGCACATCGAGGTCATCCTCCGCCAGATGCTCTCGAAGGTGCGCGTCGCCGACCCGGGCGACAGCGACCTGCTGCCCAACGACGTCATCGAGCGCTACCGGCACGCGCAGGTCAATGCCGAGCTCGCCGGCTCGCTCAAGGTCGTCGATGCGGGCGGCACGCTGCTCGTGAACGGCAAGGTCTATCCCAAGGACGAGGTCAAGGAAGCGAACGCAGCCGCGGAAGAAGCCGGCAAGGAACCCGCCAAGACGGTCAAGACCAAGCCCGCCCGCGTCCGCACGCTGCTCCTCGGCATCACCAAGGCCAGCCTGCAGAGCGAGTCGTTCCTCTCGGGCGCCAGCTTCCAGGAGACCACCAAGGTGCTCACCGAGGCTGCGCTCAAGGGGGCCGTCGACACGCTCCAGGGCCTCAAGGAGAACGTGCTGCTGGGTCACCTGATCCCGGCGGGCACGGGCTTCGAGCCCTACGCCACGCTGCGCATCCGCAAGCTCGTCGATGAGCCGGCGGGAAGCGAGATGAGCGACCACGGCTACCTCGCCGGCGCGACCGACGAGGCCGAGCTGCACGGTGCCGAGCGTCCGGGCGAGAGCCCGACGATCAGCGACCTGTCGGCCTTCACGCCGCAGGAGCAGTACGTCGCCGACGGCGGCGAGCAGGCTGACGCGGCAGGCGACGACGCCGAGTGACCCCCCGCGCGCCACGGCGCGTGAGCATGATGCGTACCCCAAGGCCCCGGCATCCGCCGGGGCCTTTCTCGTTCGCGAACGCGGCCGCCTAGACTCGGCACATGGCCGACGAGTGGTACAAGGACGGACTCCGCTTCGAGTGCACGATGTGCGGCAACTGCTGCACGGGCGGCGAAGGTGCCGTCTGGTTCACGGAGGAGGAAGGCAAGGCGATGGCGGCCGAGCTGGGCATCGAGCATGCGGACTTCCTCGCCCGCTACACCCGCGTCGTGCGCGATCGTCGGAGCCTGACCGAGCACTCGACGCCCCACGGCATGGACTGCACGTTCCTCGACCGGGAGACGATGCCCGGCAAGGCCCTCTGCAAGGTCTACCGCTCGCGGCCGAGCCAGTGCCGGACCTGGCCCTTCTGGCCCGACAACCTCGAGAGCCGCCGCGCCTGGGTCATGGCCAAGAAGCACGCTCCGTGCCCCGGGATGGACCAGGGCAAGCTGGTGCCGATCGAGCAGATCAGGATCCAGCGCGATCTCGACCTGCGCGACAACGGCGACGCGCCATGGTGACCGAGCCGGGCGTGATCGCCTCGTGGATCGCGGCGGCCGGCTCGCCCGACGCCGAGGCGACCATCCGACGGCTCCAGGCCGAGATCGCAGCCGAGGTGGCCCGGCGGAGGCCCCTGTGCGTGAGCAGCGGCCGCTGCTGCGGTTTCGAGGCCCACGGCCACCGGCTCTACCTCACGGGGCTCGAGACGGCCTGGACCTGGTCGAGACTGGATCGTCGCCCCTCGCCCGGGGACGTCGATGCGGCGCATGCCGCAGGCTCCTGCCCGTTCCTCGCCGGCGGCTGCTCGATCCACGCCATCCGCCCGCCCGGCTGCAGGATCTACTTCTGCGACAGGGACCCCGAGGGTTGGCAATCGGCGCTCGCCGAGCGCTGCCACGAGGGCATCCGCGGGCTGCACGACCGACTCGGCGTGCCCTACCGCTACGCGGAATGGCGTTCCCTGCTCGCTGCCTTCGCCGCCCATGATGCGGCTTCGTGATCCGCAGCCGCGCCCCTACCATCGCGTCATGGACACCTACCGGATCCGGACGGACCTCCAGCGCGCGATGGTCGGCACGTATGCGCTGCCGCTGGGCCTCGAGCCGGTCAGCCTGCCTGAACCGACGCAGGGCTACGTGGTGAACATGAACATCGCCGAGGGCGAGGAGCCGGACACCTATGCCTTCCACGTGGTGGTCAGCCATGATCGCCTGAAGCCGCTGATCCAGGACGCCTTCGACCTGATGCCCGAACTCGTGATGCCGATCGTCGAGGTCGGCTCGCGCGATGCGTACCGCAACCTCGACGTCTACCTCGGCGGCAAGGAACTGCCCTTCGACGAGTTCGAGGCGGTGTGGAAGGAATACGAACCGATCATCTACGAGGACGCCTCGATCGGCGTCGGCTGCAACGCGGAGGAGCCCTTCGTCGAGGTCTTCCTCGACTCCTGGAAGGGCCTGTGCATCACGGTGCCCGTGTCGATGCGGCGACAGGTGCAGCGCCTGCTCCACAAGCACGGCCTGCGCGAGGTGCAGGAAACCTGGCCGGAATCGCTCGACCGGCTCGCCGAGCCGCCGACGAAGCCCCGCGAGGTGCTGGCGCTGGATGACCTCAAGTGCCCCGACCTCGACGACATCCTCATGCAGCTGCGTGATGCACTGGACCTCGAGCTGAACATCGATCCCGGTGCGAACCTCGACGAAGCCGGGCGCGAGCTCGGCATGACGCTCTGGTTCGCGACCGTGCTGGCCGGCAGGGTCGGCCACCGCGACAAGGGGGCGTACGTCTCGATCTGGGCCACCGCGAGTTCGATGACCGAGCTCGAGGACCTGGCCGTGCGCGAGGTGGAGAAACTCCAGGGCTACACGTTCGACGGCTTCTACACCTGCGACCGCGTGGCTTACGACGACCGACCCGACGAACTCGGCGACCTGCCGCCGCGCCGGCTCATCGCCCAGGTGCACCAGACCAGCGTCGACGAGTGGTGACCGCCGCCGGGGCGGCTCAGCCCTCGCCGAGGTAGGCGCGGCGGATGCGGTCGTCGCCCAGGAGCTCGGCACCCGAGCCCGTGAAGGTCGTGCGGCCGGTCTCGAGCACGTAGGCACGGTGCGAGAGCTTCAGCGCGGCCCGTGCGTTCTGCTCGACGAGCAGGACGGTCAGCCCGTGCCGGTTCAGCTCCCTGACCGCCTCGAAGATCCGTGCCACGAGCAGCGGTGCGATCCCCATGCTCGGTTCGTCCATCATGAGCAGCCTGGGTCGGCTCATCAGCGCCCTGCCGATCGCGAGCATCTGCTGCTCTCCGCCCGAGAGCGTGCCGGCGAGCTGTGACGAGCGTTCGGCCAGCACCGGGAACAGCTCGTGCACGCGGGCCAGGTCCGGCCCGAGGTCATCGCTGCGCAGGTAGCCGCCCATCTCGAGGTTCTCGCGCACGGTCAGCCGGGGGAACACGCGCCGCCCCTCGGGGACCTGCGCGAGCCCATCCGCCACGATCCGGTCGGCACGCTCGCCGTCGATGCGACGACCCTCGAACTCGATCGTGCCTGCAGTGGCCCGGACGATCCCGGAGATCGCCATGAGCGTGGTGCTCTTGCCGGCGCCGTTCGCACCGATCAGCGAGACGATCTCGCCGACGCGCACCTCGAGGCTGACCTCACGGAGCGCCTCGATCGCGCCGTAGCGCGCACCGAGCCCGCTCACGCGCAGCATGACCGGGGCACCGACTCCGGGGGTGGTGGCGACCTGCGCGCTCATCCCTCGCCCTCCGTCCCGAGGTAGGCCTCGATGCACCGTCGGTCGGCACGGATCTCGGCCGGTGTCCCCTGCCCGATCAGCTTGCCGTACTGCAGCACGACGATGCGGTCGCTGATGCCCATGACGAGCTTCATGTGGTGCTCGATCAGGATGACGGTCACGCCGCGGTCCCGCACGCGCCGGATCAGTTCCATGAGCTCGACGACCTCGGAAGGGTTCATGCCCGCCGCCGGCTCGTCGAGCAGCAGCACCGCAGGCTTGCTCGCCAACGCGCGCGCGATCTCCAAACGCCGGCGGTGGCCGTAGGGCAGGCTCCCGGCAGCCTCGTGGGCGCGCTCGGCGAGGCCGACGAACGACAGCAGGTCCAGCGCCTCGCGCTCGGTCCAGGCACGTTCGCGGCCGAACGCCGGCAGGCGCAGCAGGTTCGTCCAGAAGCCGTTGCGCATGCGGCTGTCCATCCCGACCAGCACGTTCTCGACGAGGCTCAGGTCGGTGAACAGGCGGATGTTCTGGAAGGTGCGAGCGAGGCCGGCGCGCGCGATGAGGTCCGGCGTCCGGCGCGAGCGCTGCCAGAGGGCGACCACGGTCCCGGCACCGATGCCCGCCCCGAGGAGGGCCGGCAGGACGCCCCACGCGAACGGAACCTGGCGCGCCGTCGCCAGCGCATCGGTCCATGCCTTCGCCCAGGGGAACGGCTGGTCGAGCACGTAGTTGGACGCGATGGCGGTCGTCCAGAGTTCCTGGATGTTGAGGGCCACGAAGGCGCTCAGGCCCGCCAGCACCGCGACGGCCGCCGCGCGCAGGCCCAGACCCGCATCGGGCTCGAGCCGAACGGGCGATCCGCGGAAGCGGACCGAGCCCTCGGTCGGCTCGTAGACGCCGGTGATGGCGTTGAACAGCGTGGTCTTGCCCGCGCCGTTGGGCCCGATGACCGCGAAGATCTGTCCTTGGTCGACGTTGAACGACACGTCGTCGACGGCGGTCAGGCCGCCGAACCGCATCGTGATCCCACGGACCTCGAGCAGGCTCACGAGGAGCCCCCCTCGAGCCGCGGCGGCAGCAGCCCATCGGGCTTGAAGCGCACCACGAGGATGAGCGCGAGGCCGAAGATCAGGTACTTCCAGTTGTTCGGGCTCGCCAGCACGTTCGACGCGTTGCCGATGCCCGCGGCGCCGGCCCAGTCAGCCAGCTTGACGAGCACCAGCGAATTCATGCCCACCATGACGACGGCCCCGACGAGCGTGCCTGCGACGCTGCCCATGCCGCCCACGATCACGATGCACAGCGCCAGGATCGACACCTGGAAGTCGTAGCTCGCCGGTTCACCCGTCGAACTCAGCAGCGCGGCGAAGAGGGCGCCCCCGAGCGCAGCCAGCGCGCTCCCGGTCGCGAACGCGATCATCTTCGTGCGCTTGGGCGGGATGCCCATGCACTGGCTGGCCAGGGCATCCTCGCGGATGGAGAGCCAGGCGCGCCCCGACCGGCTGCGCTCGAGCCTGCGGACGGCGATCACCGCCAGCAGCACGAAGCCCAGCAGGAGCCAGTACCAGCCCCGCTCCTCCTGCAGCTCGAGCGTCCACGAGCCGAAGCTCGGGCGCGGGAGCGGGTTGATTCCCTGCGTGCCCTTCGTGACCGCATCCAGGTTCTTCAGGACATCGAGCGTGATCTCGCCGAAGCCCATGGTGACGATGGCGAGGTAGTCGCCGCTCAGGCCCAGCGTGGGCGCACCGAGGAGGAAGCCGGCGACGGCACCGACCGCGACGGTCGCGAGGATGCCCCACCAGAACCCGACCTGGAAGGGATAGATGTCGCTGGTGAGGATCGCGAACGTGTAGGCACCGATGGCCATGAAGGCGGCCATGCCGAGGTTCAGCAGGCCGGTGAACCCGGTGACCACGTTCAGGCCCAGGCCGACGAGCGAGAAGACGAAGATCGCCTGGAAGGCGTCGTAGAACAGCCCGGTCGTGCCCATGACCAGCGGCAGCGCCGCCATCACGGCGAAGTAGGCCAGGATCGGCACGGGGAGCCGGCGCATCAGACCTTCTCCTTCGCGCGCGAGCCCAGCAGCCCGCTCGGCCTGAAGATCAGGATGAGCACGAGGATCCCGAACACGATCGTGTTCGTCCAGCGCGTCTCGAGGTAGGCGTCGCTCATCGACCGCACGAGGCCGATCACCAGCGCGCCCGTCACGGCGCCGGGCATGCTCCCGATGCCGCCGAGCACGGCCGCGGTGAACGCATCCATCCCCGCGCGGTAGCCCATCTGGAACGAGATCGTGTTGTTGTAGAGCGCGTAGATCACGCTCGCGAAGCCGCCGAGCGCGCCGCCGATCAGGAAGGTCGCGCCGATGACGCGGTCGGTGTCGATCCCCATGAGCCGGGCGGCCACCGGGTTCTGTGCGGTCGCACGCATGGCCTTGCCGAGCCGGGTGCGCGTCACGATCCAGGTGAGCCCGATCATGAGCGGCACCGTCACCGCGAGCACGAGCACGTCCTTGGGCGTGAACTGCACGAGCGACTCCTCGCCGAGCAGGTTCGTGTTCGGGACCAGCGCCGGGAAGTCCTTGGGCGCCGCGGCGGCGACCCCGCCGGCGAAGACCTCCATCGGCAGGCCGCCCCAGAAGAGGCCCAGGTTCACCAGGATGAAGCTCGCGCCGATCGCACTCACCAGCAGCGAGAGCTTGCTGGCGTTCCGCAGCGGCTTGTACGCCAGCCGGTCGATGCCCCAGTTCAGGACCCCGCAGAAGCCGGCCGAACCGATCAGCATGATCCCGACGGCGGCCCACGCCGCAGCCCCCGACCACTCGCCCAGGCCCAGCGCCCCGAGCAGCGTGAGCGCGAGGAACGCGCCGAGCATGAACAGGTCGCCGTGCGCGAAGTTGATGAGTTCGATGATGCCGTACACCATCGTGTAGCCGATGGCGATCAGCGCGATGATCATGCCGTTGGACAGGCCGGTGATGAGTTGCTGCAGGAAGAAGTCAACCCATTCCATCGGTCAGCCTCGGTCGCGGTCGTGCTGCATGGCGCGCGTGCGCCGTCGGTCAAGGCGCACCGGGCGCCACGGATCGTCGCCGGTTCACTCCGGCTTGGCCCCCGCCGCCGGCGCATCGCCCGCGCGGCGGACGAAGACGAACTTGCCGTCCTTCACCGAGTTGATGCTCATGACGCGGTTGGTCGTGTCTCCGTTGGCATCGAAGCTCCAGCGACCCAGTGCACCGTCGAAGTCCTTGGTCTGCGAGACGGCCTTGAGGACGGCGGCCCGGTCCTTGGTCGGCGCACGCTTGATCGCATCGAGCAGCACGCGCGCGGCCTCGTAGCCGTAGACCGCGTACGCCTCGGGATCGGTGCCGAACATCTTCCGGTAGCCCTCGCGGAACTCGGCGCCGCGGCCGGTGAGCTCGGCCGGGGGGAGCCCGCCGAAGGTCACGAAGGTGTTCCCTTCGAGGTTGGCCGCGCCCGCGGCCTGGATGAACGCCTCCTCGCAGCACCCGTCGGGCACGACGAGCATGCCGGTGAAGCCCACCGAGCGCAGGTCCTTGGCCACCTGCCCGCCGTTGCTCTGCGTGGTGCCGCCGAAGAAGACGGCGTCGGCCTTGGAGAACTTCACCTTCTGGCAGAGCGACTTGTAGTTGCTGGCCTTGGTGTCGATGCCCTCGAAGCCCGCGACCTCGACGCCGAGCTCCTTCGCACGCTTCTGGAAGACGTCGGCGATGCCCTTGCCGTAGAGCTCGCGGTCGTGCAGGATGAAGACCTTCTTCGCGCCGGAACCGGCCACGTGCTCGGCCGCGACGGCGCCCTGCAGGTCATCGGTCGGCACGACGCGGAAGTAGTTGATCGAACCGCTCGGGCGGTAGATGGTGGGCTCGTTGGCCTCGCCCATGCCCGGCTTCGTGAGGCCGGAGTAGGTGTTGGCGGGGCTGATCATGACGAGGCCGGCCTTGTTCAGTTCGGGCATCGCGATCTTGGCCGCGCCGCTGTTGAAGGTCCCGATGTATCCCACGATCGTCGGGTCGGTGACCGCCTTGTTCGCGTTCTGGGCCTCGACCGTCGGGTCCCAGTTGCCGCGCTGCGGGCTGGCATCGTCCCAGTCCTCGTAGACGATCGTGTAGCCGTCGATCGATCCGCCGACCTCCGCGATGGCCATCTTGATGCCGTTCACGATCGTGCCGGTCTGGGCGTTGGCACTGCCCGTCCGCGGCAGGCTGCTGACGATCTTCAGCGTTCCGGACTGGGCCAGTGAACTGGCGCTGGAGGCCAGGGCGAGCGCAACGGCAAGCAGCGAGGTCTTCAGGGTCATCATGGGTCTCCGAGGGGACCGGATGGTAGGGCGAACCCGGGGATCGCGCCCGGTCCGGCGCAGCGGACCGCCATCCGTGGCACCATGCCCGGGTGCACAGTCCAGCCGACATGGCAGACCACCTCCGGGACGCGTTGGGCCGACGGATCGCCTCGCTGCGGGGGCAGGATCCACCGCAATCGCTCGATGACCTGACCGATGCCTCGATCGAGGCGTTGGTGGCCTCGGCCCTCGGCACCGACGCGGGCTGGGTGGGAACGCGCATCCCGTATCCGGGGTTCGAGGCCCCGCGGACCGCACGATCCACGAAGGCCCCGCGCTGCAGCGTGGTCCTCGCACCGCATGAGCTGGCCACGACGGCGATCGACGCGGGCCTCTTCGCCGGCCTGCACTCGTCGGCCGAGGAGGCCATCTGGGTCGAGGCCTCGATCGTGCGGGAGTGGCACCGATGCGAGCCCTGTGCGCGCTACGCGGCGGCCTTCGAGCAGCACGCCCTGCGCGCGGTGGCCCAGCTCGCCACCGACGAACGCATCGTGCACGCCCGGGTGGCATGGGTCATCCTGGCGTCGAGCGAGGATCGCGCGCGTTCGGACCTCGTGGCCTGGGAACGGCTGGCGGTACAGGAAGGCCTGCCCGTCGGCGCACCGGTCGTCCGAGCCCTGGCGATGCCCGACGTCCAGGGCAACGCGGCCTGCGTCACGGCGATCGTGCCGGTGCAGCGCCTCTGACCGAGGCGATCGCGGCGGTGATGTCGTCCTTCGACAGCGCGCCCTTCGCGAGCACGCGCAGGATGAGCGCGGCAGCCTCGGGCCCCGGACGGTGACCGGCGTACGGTGCCATCATGCGGCGCAGCTCGGCACTGGTCTCGGCGGCCCGGCGCGAATCGCGCAGGAACTGGTCCGCCGCATCGGCGAACGCACCGGCACCCTGCGCGGTCGGCACGAACTCGGGCACGACCTCCTTGCCGGCGATGATGTTGGGCAGCAGGCGGAACGGTGCCCGCAGCACGAGCTTCGAGACCAGGTACGAGGGCCAGCTCACGCGGTAGAGGCCGACCATCGGCTTGCCGTGCCGCGCGACGTCCAGCGAGACCGTGCCGGACACGTTGATCGCCAGGTCGCACCAGCGCAGGGCGCCGTCGATGCCGCCGACCACGACGTGCAATCCGTTGGGCAGGCTCGGCACCAGCGAGACCGCCAGCCGCGCCAGGTTCTCGTTGGCCGCCACGATCACGCCGGTCGCACCGCGATGCCGCCCCTGCAGCTCGATGAACGCCTCGACCATCGACCGCAGGTTGGCCTTGAGTTCCTGGCTCCTGCTCCCGGGCAGGAGCGCCAGCTTCGGCGAACCGCTCGGCAGGTGGGCCTGCGCAGCGGCGAGTGCAGCCTCGTCGAAGCCCCGGTTGATCACGGGGTGGCCGATGAACGCGGCCTGCACGCCGCGCTCACGGAACCATGCCTCCTCGAACGGCAGCAGGCAGAGCACCAGGTCGGTGAGCCGCCTCAGCTTCGCGAGCCGCCACTCGCCCCAGGCCCACATCTGCGGCGCGACCAGGTGCACGGTCCTGATGCCGCGAGGGCGGATCGCCTTGACGACCGGGAAGTTCGCCGCCGGGCTGTCGACCGGCACGTGGAGCACCACGCGGTTCGCGAGCGACCAGTCCGCGACCTCGCGCCGGACCCTGCGCACCATGTTGATCTTGCCGAGCCCGGCCAGGCCCATCGCGCCGTCCTCCGCGGTGACGCCGACCATCTCGGCCCCCGCCTCGCGCATGCGCGGACCGCCCCACGCGGCGATGCGGAGGCCGGGATCGAGCTCGAGGAGCGCGCGGATCACCGGAGCGGCGTGGGCATCGCCGGACGGCTCGAAGGCCGTGAAGAGGATCGTCCTGGACGCTGCGCCATGCGGCGATGCCATGCCCCGGAGCGTAGCCGTGAGCCTGTCGATCGTGTCGGCTAGCATCGCCCGCCCGACAGGCACCACCATGCTCAAGCGCACCCACTTCTGCGGCCACCTCCGTCCC
>JBEGNG010000001.1:0-22524 GCA_041182645.1 Planctomycetota bacterium | reverse complement strand
GAACGGCCGTTCCGAGCGCTGCCAGCCATCGAGGAACGAGGGATCGAGGATCCGCGCACACAGGTCGTGCACCACGTCCTCGACGTCGATGCGGACCCCAAACGCCTGCAGGTAGCGGACCAGCGGATCGCGGTAGACGGCCGTGAGGCTTGCGGCGAGTTCATGCCTTTGCTCGGGGGTGCCATCCCGAGCCACAGCCAGCCAGGACCTGGCGGACGGTGGGAAGGCATCGCTGGGCTGACTCGCCATGAAAGGATCCTAAGTTCAACGGGCCAGTTCCGCGGATGTGACATCGAACGGAAATCCCGGATTCTCCCCGACGGAGCGGCTCGCCCGGACTCCTTGGTGGTCGGCAGGCTTCCGGGGCTGCCGACGATCCGTGCAATCCAACCCGATCACCGCGGCCACGGCCGCGGTCGGTCACCCCGGCCAGCGCAAGCGTCTGTCCTCAGAACTGCCGCAGGAATCTCGCGTCGTTCTCGAACAGCCAGCGGATATCGCTGATGCCGTAGCGGCGCATGCAGATGCGCTCCACCCCAAGGCCGAACGCGAACCCGCTCCAGTGCTCGGGGTCGATGCCCACCGAGGCGAACACCGCTGGATCCACCATCCCGCACCCGCCGATCTCGACCCACTGCCGCTGCCCGCGCACATGCATCATGATGTCGACCTCGGCGCTGGGCTCGGTGAACGGGAAGAAACTCGGCCGCATGCGCACCTCGGCATCGGCACCGAAGTAGGCGCGCGCGAACTGGATCAGCGTCGTCTTCAGGTCAGCCATGCTGACATGGCGATCCACGTACAGGCCTTCGACCTGGTGGAACATGCTGTAGTGGGTGGCGTCATGCGTGTCGGGCCGGTAGACCCGACCCACGGCGCAGACCTTCAGGGGCGGCGGCGTGGTCTCCATCGCGCGGATCTGCACGGTGCTCGTCTGTGTGCGCAGGAGCCGCAAGGCACCCCCCTGCGCCCCCATGTAGAAGTTGTCCGTCGGTTCCCGCGCCGGGTGCCCATCGGGGATGTTCAGCGCATTGAAGTTGTGCCACTCGTCCTCGACCTCAGGTCCGTCGACCACGCTGAAGCCCATGCGTCCGAACACGTCGACGATCCCGTCGATCGTGCGCGTGAGCACGTGCTGTCGCCCGCCGCCGCAGGCATCGCCGGGCTCGGTGACGTCGACCACGGGCCCCGCCGGCCGTGCCCCGATCGCACCCTTGCGTTCCGTGAAGGCCTGCTCCAACGCCGCCTTGAGCTCATTCAGCCGCTTGCCCGCGGCAGGCTTCTCTGGAGCCGGCAGCGACTTCAGGGCCTGCATGGCGTCCTTGAGGCGCCCGGAAGCCCCCAGCCACTCCACGCGCCAGGCCTCGAGCGCCGCCGGGGCCTCGACCGTGCCCAGGGCGGCCAGCGCGGTGGTCTGCAGTGCATCGAGCTCGGCAATCATGATCGTTCGAGGCTACACCAAGCCCCGCCGGGCCGCGGTCGTACGCCCCCATCCGGGCCGGGATCTGCACGCCGCGGGACCTGCGTCGAACGAAGGGCCCACAACGACAGCGACCTGGCTCGTCGCCAGGTCGCCGTGGGTCATGCATGGATGGCCGGATCAGGCCGCAGCCGGCTTCGCCTTGCGGCGGGCGGCGGCGAACTTGGTCCGGTTGTCGGCCTTCGTGCGGCGGCGGCTGGAAGCGCCCGACACCTGCGAGCCGCTCTCGCGGCCCACGAGCTGCAGCAGCACCAGATCGCTGGCATCACCCTGACGGTGCTTGCCCAGGCGCACGATGCGGGTGTACCCGCCGGCGCGGCCTTCGAAGAGCGGTGCGACGCGCTTGATCAGGTGCTCGACCAGGCGCGGACCGCGCTTGATCTCGCCCGTCGACTCGTCGAACACGATCTCGTCTTCCTTGGGCAGATCCCAGAAGTCGCTGGTGAGCTTCTGCTGGTTCTTGACCTGGCCGTCGGCGATCCAACGGAAGACGTTGCGGTCCGTGAGGCGCGAGTTGAGCGTGCGACGGGCAGCGAGCGAACGCTTGCGGGCCGTCGTGATGAGCTTCTCGACGAAGGGCTGGACGGCCTTGGCCTTGGCCACGGTGGTCTCGATCTGGCCGTGCTCGAAGAGGCCGGCAGCGAGGTTGCGCAGCATGGCCCGGCGGTGGTCCGCCTTGATGCTCAGCTGCTTTCCTGAAACGCGGTGACGCATGGTGACTCCTTACGGTGTTCTGGTGATCAGGCCTGGACCGTGGGGGTGAATCCCTCGGGCAGGCGCATGCCGAGCTGCAGGCCGTGCTCGGCGAGCTTGTCCTCGACCTCGCGCAGGCTGGTCTTGCCGAACGCGCGGATCTGCAGCAGGTCGTCGATGGTGCGGGTGACGAGTTCGTGCACGAAGCGGACCTGGGCGCTCTCGAGGCAGTTGCTCGAGCGCACGCCGAGTTCGAGGCCGCTGACCGGCATCGACAGCTTGCGGAAGAGTTCTTCCTCGCTCGCGGTCTCGGCGCCGATGCCCTGGATGGCCAGCGTCTCGCCGGCGGTGGCGTACTGCACGAACGGGTTCAGGTGCTTGCGCAGGATCTTCGCGGCCTCGACCACCGCCATCTCGGGGGTGACGGTGCCGTTGGTCCACACGTCGAGGATCAGCTTGTCGTAGTTGGTGCGCTGGCCGACGCGGGTGGTCTCGACGCGGTACCGCACGCGCTGGACCGGGCTGAAGATCGCGTCGATCGGGATGACGCCCACGACCTGCTCCTGGCCGTTGGAGTACTGCTCGCTCGCGGGCTGGTAGCCGCGGCCGCGCTCGACGGTCAGCTGCATCTCGAGCGAGACGTCGCCGGTGAGCGTGGCGATGTGGCGGTCCTTGTTCACGATCGTCACGCCGGTCGGGCACTCGATGTGCTCGGCGGTGACGGCGCCCTTGCCCTTGGCGCGCAGGCGCAGGACCTGCGACTCGTCGCCGTCCATGTCCACGATCAGGTCCTTGCAGTTGAGCAGGATGTCGGTCACGTCCTCGAGGACGCCCGGGATCGTGCTGAACTCGTGCGACACGCCGCCGATCTGCACGCTCGTGACCGCAGCGCCCTCGAGGCTCGAGAGCAGGATGCGGCGGATGCTGTTGCCGATGGTGGTGCCGAAGCCGCGCTCGAACGGCTCGGCCACGAAGCGGCCGAAGGTCTCGGTGCGCGAGGCGGGATCGACGAGGACGGCGGCAGGGAGTTCAAGGCCGCGCCAACGGATGTGCATGGTGAGTCTCCAAGGTCCGGCAGGACAGGTTCTTCGGGACCGGTCGCCCCGCCTCGATCGGATGCTCCTGGCCGCTGCCGGGCGGCCCGGGCCCCTTCGGTGAGGCGGGGAAAGATGAACGGATCAGTGTAGCGGATGCGGCTCGCGGATCACATGCGGCGCTTCTTGGGCGCCCGGCAGCCGTTGTGGGGCACGCCGGTGTGGTCCTCGATGGTGAGCACGCGCAGGCCGGCAGCGCCAAGGGCGGTGACGGCGCTCTCGCGGCCGGGGCCGGGGCCCTTCACGCGGACATCGCATTCGCGCATGCCCACGCGCTTGGCCTTGCTGGCGGCGCGCTCGCTGGCACGGCTGGCGGCGAACGGGGTCGCCTTGCGGGCGCCCTTGAACCCGGCGGTGCCGGCCGAATCCCACGCCACCGTCTCGCCGTTGAGGTCGGTGATGGTGACGATGGTGTTGTTGAAGGACGCGTGCACGTGCACGATGCCCTTGACGACGCTCTTGCGGACCTTCTTCTTGGTAGCCATGGTGTGTTCCTTGGGGGGATCGGGGCCGGATCAGCCCTTCACGCCCTTCTTGCCGGCGACCGTCTTCTTGCGGCCCTTGCGGGTACGGGAGTTGGTGCGGGTGCGCTGGCCGCGGGCCGGGAGGCCCTTGCGGTGGCGGTCGCCGCGGTACGAGTGGATTTCCTTGAGGCGCTGGATCTGCGTCTGCACCTGGCGGCGCAGCGCGCCCTCGACGAGGTGGCTCTCGTCGATCTCGGCGGCGATCGCCGCGAGCTCCTGGTCGTTCAGCGTGTGGGCGCGGCGATCCGGGTCGATGCCGCACTTGCCCAGGATGTCGGTCGCGACCTTCTGGCCGATCCCGTGGACATACTGGAGGGACACGATGATCTTCTTCTTCTCGGGGATGTCGACGCCTGCGATACGTGGCATGGTCTGGTCCTTTCGGTTCGGTCGTTCAGCCCTGCCGCTGCTTCAGGCGGGGATTCTTCTTGTTGATGACGATGCGCTTGCCCTTGCGGATGACGATCTGGCAATCCTTGGTGCGGCGCTTGATGCTGCTTCGGACTTTCATGGTGTGCTCCGTGTGGTTCGTTCGGGCGTGCTGGCAGCTCACTGCTGGCGGAAGACGATCCGACCCTTGGTCATGTCGTACGGGCTGAGTTCGACGGTGACCCGGTCGCCGGGGGTGATGCGGATGAAGAACTTCCTCATCTTGCCGCTCACGTAGGCGATGATCTCCTGGTTGTTCGGGAGCTTGACGCGGAACTTGCTGTCCGGCAGCGCTTCCGTGACTTCAGCTTCGAGCGAGATCTTGTCTTCCTTGGGCATGGGCTCCTTCTTGGTGGTGCGGTGTGTGGTGGGCTCAGGTCGCCCGGGCGCTCCGGATGCGCGGGCCGTCCTGGGCACCGTCGCTGAGGAAGCCCGAGTAGTTGCGCATGAGGAGGTTCGCCTCCAGGCGCTGGACGATGTCGAGGGCGACGCTGACCACGATCAGCAGGCCGGTGCCGCCGAGGAACTGGCTGACGTACGGCGGCACGCCGAAGGCCTCGGAGACGAGCGTGGGGATGATCGCGATGACGCAGAGGAAGCCGGCACCGACGTAGGTGATGCGGCTGATGACGTCCTCGAGGTACTCGGCCGTGCGCGGGCCGGGGCGCACGTTGGGGATGAAGCTGCCGTGCTCCTTGAGCTGCTTGCTCATCTCCTCGGGCGACATCTGGATGGTGACCCAGAAGTAGCTGAAGACGTAGATCAGCACGATCTCGACCAGCACGTACGGGTACGCGCCCATCTGGAAGTTCTGCGCGAGGAACGCGGTGGACTCGACGAGCCACTGGCTCCAGCCGCCCGACGTGGCCAGGCCGGCGAGCCAGCCCAGGATCATGCTCGGGAAGATCATCAGGCTGCTCGCGAAGATGATCGGCATGACGCCGGCGTGGTTCAGGCGAAGCGGCAGGTAGTGGCGCCCGCCGCCGTACATGCGGCGGCCCGAGACGTGCTTGGCCTGCTGGATCGGGATGCGCCGGGTGGCCACGGTCATGATGACCGCACCCATGACGACCGCGACGAAGCAGGCCACCAGCAGGACCAGGCCGAGCGCGCCGACCTTGCCGTCGGACGCCTGGACGCTGGGGTTGAAGTTGTCGAACAGCCACTGGATCGCGGCCGGCATGCGCGCCAGGATGCCCGCGGTCAGGATGATCGAGATGCCGTTCCCGATGCCGAACTTGTCGATCTGCTCGCCGAGCCACATCAGGAACAGGCTGCCGGCGACGAGCGCGGTGACGCCCGACACGTAGAAGACCATGCGGCCGCCGCCCGACACGTACTGGGGCTCGACCAGGTTCTGGCTGTAGAGGTAACCCAGCCACATGAAGCCCTGCACGAAGCAGAGCGCCACGGTGGCGTACCGGGTGTACTCCATCACCTTCTGCTGGCCCGACATGCCTTCCTTCTTCAGGGCGGCCAGCGGCGGGTAGACCGTCTGGAGCAGCTGGAAGATGATCGACGCCGTGATGTACGGCGCGATGCCGAGGCCGAACACCGTGCTCTGCTGCAGGCTGCCGCCCGAGAAGATGCTGGCGAACTGGAGCAGGCGGCCGAAGCCCGTGGCATCTTCCGTGGCCTTCTCGGCCAGGTTCGACAGCGCGGCCTGGTCGACCCCGATGAGCGGGATCCAGAAGCCGACGCGGTAGATGACCAGCATGCCCAGCGTGAAGAGCACGCGGTTGCGCAGGTCAGGGATGCGGAAGATGTTCAGGAAGGCGCTCAGCATGGGATGGGCATCACGCGACGGTGACGCTGCCGCCGGCCTTCTCGATCTTGGCCTTGGCGGTCTCCGAGAACTTGCCCGCGGTCACCGAGAGCTTCTTGGCCAGGTCGCCGGTGCCGAGCACCTTGACCGGGAGCTTGCGGTTGCGGACCAGGCCGACCTTCACGAGCGCATCGAGGTCGACCTGTGCGCCGGCGTCGAAGTGCTTCTGGAGGTCCGACACGTTCACGACCGCGTAGGTCGTCGCGAAGGCGTTCTTGAAGCCGATCTTGGGGAAGCGGCGCATGAGCGGCGTCGAACCACCCATGTAGCCGGGACGGCTCGTCCAGCCGGCGCGGCTCTTGGCGCCCTTGTGGCCGCGACGGCTGGTGCCGCCGATGCCGGAGCCTTCACCGCGGCCGCGACGCATGCGCTTGGTGTGCGCGCCGGCCTTCTTCGTAATGTCGTGGATCATCATGTGAGCTGCGCTCCTCTGTGTTCGTTCGTGTGCGGGTGACCGGGATCAGCCTGCCGAAGGGGCATCGGCCGCGGGTGCTTCGGTGCTCGGCGCTGCGGCCGGTGCGGGTGCTGCCGCGGGGGCCTCGCCCCCGCCGCCCTCGAAGCGGCGACCGCCGCCGCCGCCACGCGGACCACCGCGGCCACGGGGACCGC
Source organism: Planctomycetota bacterium (assembly GCA_041182645.1). Classification (GTDB taxonomy): domain Bacteria; phylum Planctomycetota; class Phycisphaerae; order Phycisphaerales; family SM1A02; genus SYIB01. The sequence continues at coordinate 15,870 of JBEGNG010000001.1, read as the reverse complement.
CACGGCGATCGTCGCCGACGGTGTTGACCGGGGCCTGGGCGCGCGGGCCGCCCGACGACTTGGGCATGAACGCCATGCCGCGCGCGATCGCGTCTTCCACGGCGGTGGTGCCGAGGGTGACGCCGCGAAGGGCTTCGATGCGCTCACGGGTCTGCAGCATGGCCAGCGCCTCGAAGGTGGCCTTGACCAGGTTCTTCGGGTTGCTGCTGCCGTAGCACTTGCTGAGGCAATCCTTCACGCCGAGCAGTTCGAGCACCGCGCGCACGGCGGCGCCGGCCTTGATGCCCGTACCCGGGCTCGCCGGCACCAGCACGACCTTCGAGGCGCCGAAGCGACCCTCGACGGTGTGGGGCACGGTCGTCGACTGCACCGGGTAGCGCTTGGTCTTGCGACGCGCTTCGCGGGTGGCCTTCTCGACCGCCTGCGGGACCTGGTTGCTCTTCGCGTAGCCCACGCCGACCTCGCCGCGGCGGTTGCCGACGACGACGAGTGCGGCGAAGCTGAAGCGACGGCCGCCGGCGACCGTGGAGCTGGTGCGGTAGACGCCCACGGTGATGGCGTCGGTTCCGTTGTCTTCAAGCATCTCTGCCATTGGTGGTCCTTGGTGGTTGGCTCAGAACTGCAGGCCGGCGGTGCGGGCCGCGTCGGCGAGGGCCTTGATGCGGCCGTGGAAACGGAAGCCGTTGCGGTCGAACACGACCTTCTGCACGCCGACCTTCATGGCGCGCTCGGCAACGGCCTTGCCGATGGTGGCTGCCGCCGCCGAGTTGCCGCCGGGGGCGGCACCGTCGACGTCGCGGGTGCTGGCGCTGGCGAGCGTGCGGCCCGCGTAGTCGTCGATCACCTGCACGTAGATGTGCTTGAGCGAGCGGAAGACGGTGAGGCGCGGGCGGTCCGGCGTCCCCTGGATGCGCTTGCGCAGGCCCTTCTTGCGACGGGTGCGCGCGGCGAGCTTCTTGGTGCACTTGTCCATGGTCGTGTCCTTGGTGGAATCAGGCGCCGAAGGCCTTGCCCTGCTTGCGCTGGATGACTTCGTCGGAGTACTTCACGCCCTTGCCGTTGTAGGGCTCGGGCTTGCGCTTGCTGCGGATGAGCGACGCGAAGGCGCCGACCTTCTGGCGGTCGATGCCGGTGATGGTGACGTTCACGCCCTGGTCGACGGCCACCGTGAGGCCATCGGGGATGGCGAGCTCGATCGGGTCGGCGTAGCCGAGCTTCAGGGTGATCTTCTTGCCGGCGACCTTGGCATCCCAGCCGACGCCGACGATCTCGAGCTTGCGCTCGTAGCCCTTGGTGACGCCGGCGACCATGTTGTTCAGGGTCGCGCGGGTGGTGCCCCAGTAGGCGCGGCGGTTGCCCAGGTCGATCTTCGCCGGGTCGTCGACGGTGCAGGTGATGGCCTTGTCGGCCTCGCTGAAGGACACCTTGACCTCGGGACGGTGGACGAAGCTCGTCTTGCCCTTGGGCCCTTCGATGCTGACGGTGCGGCTGGCCGCGTTGACCGCGACCTTCACCCCGCCGGGGACCGGGATCGACTTCTTTCCGATGCGTGACATGGTTCGCTCCTGTTGTTCCGGTGGTTCAGCTGACGGTGGCCACGACTTCGCCGCCGACGCGCATCTCGCGCGCCTTGCGGTCGCTCATCACGCCGCGGCTGGTGCTGACGATGGCGATGCCGAGGCCCTGCTGCGGACGAGGCAGCGAGTCACAGCCCTTGTAGATGCGGCAGCCGACGCTCGAGACGCGCTCGAGGCGGTGGATCAGGCTCTCGCCGCGCTCGCCGTACTTCAGGGCGACGCGGAGCACGCCCTGCCGGCCGTCGTCGACGACCTCGAAGCCGGCGAGGTAGCCCTCGTCCACGAGCACCTGGAGGATGCCGCGGTTCAGCTTGTTGTTCAGGCAGGTCACGCTCTTGCGGTTCTGCTTCACCGCATTGCGGATGCGGGTGAGCATGTCGGCAGTCAGGTCTTGGAGGCTCATGTGTTGCTCCTGGGTTCGGTGTCGATCACCAGCTCGCCTTGCGCATGCCCGGGATGAGGCCCTGGAGGGCCAGCTCGCGGAGCATGATGCGGCTGATGCGGAACTTGCGGTAATAGCCGCGGGCGCGGCCGGTCAGCTCGCAGCGATTGCGCTTGCGGGTGCTGAACTTGGGGGTCTGCTTCATCCGGGCGAAGGTGCGCTTGCTTGCCATGGTTGGTCCTTCGTTGGTCAGGCGATGCGCTTGCCGTTCTCGTCACGCCGTTCGAACGGCATGCCGAGCTCACCGAGGGCGAAGCGGCTCATCTTGGGGTTGCTGTTGCGGAACACGATGTTGATGTTCATGCCATGGCTGAAGTTCACGTTCGCCATGTTGATCTCGGGCCACACCGACTGCTCGGTCAGGCCGCAGGAGTACGACCCGCCCTTGTCGAAGGCGCGGTCACCGAGGCCGCGGAAGTCCTTGATGCGGGGCGTGGCCAGGTTGATGAAGCGGTCCATGAAGGACCACATGCGCTCGCGGCGCAGGGTGACCATGAAGCCGCTGGGCGCGCCCTCACGGACCTTGAAGTTGCTCACGCTCTTCTTGGCGAGCACCATGATCGGCTTCTGGCCGCTGATGGTCTTCAGCGTGCCGATGACCGTGTCGCGGTACTCGGGCTTGAGCTTCTGGTTCTCGAGCTGCTTGCCGACGCCGACGTTGATCACGACCTTCTCGATCGTGGGCACCTGGTTGACGTTGACGAGGCCGAACTCCTTCATGAGCTTCGGCATCACGGTCTCGGCGTACAGCTGCTGCAGCCTGGGGGTCGGGGTCGATGGGAGGGCGTGAGGCATGGTGGTGGCTCCGGGGCTCACTTGGCCTTCTTGGCGGTGCGGGGACCGTGCAGCGTGGAGAGTTCGGCACCGTTGCGGGCCGCCACGCGCACCTTCGAGCCGTCGGCCTTGGTGGCGAAGCGCACGCGGGTGGGCTTGCCATCGGCGACCGGGCTCACGTTGCTGATGTGGATGGGCAGTTCCATCTCGACGATCGCGCCCTGCGGACGGCCCTGGGTGGGCTTCAGGTGGCGCTTGTGGATGTTCACGCCGCGCACCACGACCCGGTTGGCCTTGGTGTCGACCGAGACGATCTCGCCGGTCTTGCCCTTGTCGTCGCCGGCGGTGACGATGACCACGTCACCCTTCTTCACGTGCGCTGGCATCAGACCACCTCCGTCGCAAGGCTGACGATCTTCATGTAGTTCTTCTCGCGCAGCTCGCGGGCGACCGCACCGAAGATGCGGGTGCCGCGCGGGTTGCCGTCGTTGTCGATCAGCACGCACGCGTTCGTGTCGAAGCGGACGTAGCTGCCGTCGTCGCGGCGCACCGGGTACGACGCGCGGACGATGACGGCCTTGGCCTTCTCGCCGGCCTTCACGTCGCCGTTGGGGATCGCGCTCTTGATGGCCACGACGACCTTGTCGCCGACGGTCATGGTGAGGCGGCGGAAGCGGCCGCGGGCCGTGCTCGCACCGAGCACGCCGATGACCATCACTTCCTTGGCGCCGCTGTTGTCGGCGACATCGAGCCTGGTTTCCTTCTGGATCATGTCAGTTGCCGGGCGTCAGGCGCCCGCCTCCTCTGGCTTGTATTCGAGTCCGGCCGGCGCGCGCTCGACGATGCGCACGAGCGCCCACGACTTCGTCTTCGACACGGGACGGCACTCGGCCACCTCGACGCGGTCGCCGCGGCGGCTCTCGTTGTTCTCGTCGTGCACGTGCAGCACCGTGCGGCGCTGGACGAACTTGTTGTAGCGCGGGTGCTTGGCCACGTAGGCCACGACGACCTTGCGCGTCTTGCTGGTGCGGTCGCTCTCGACCACGCCCACCACGCGGGGGCTGTTCTCGGGAAGCACCAGGGGCTTCTTCAGGCTCATCGGGCGGTCTCCTTCTTGGCGGCGCGGGCGTTCTGCTCGGTGAGCAGGCGGGCCACGTCGCGCTTGATCTTGCCGAACTGCGAGTGGTCGTTGACCTTCTCGACCATGGTCTGCACCCGGAGGTCGTACAGGCGGCGCTTGAGCCCCTGCACCTCGGCGGTGAGCTGTTCGTCGGTCAGCTTGCGGATGTCCTTGGCTTCCATGTCTGGTTCCTCGGTTGGTCGTGCGTCAGACGGCCAGGCGACGGCCGACGAAGCGGCATCGGATGGGCATCTTGTGGGCGACGCGGGCGAGGGCCTGCTTGGCAAGCTCCTCGGACACGCCGGCGATCTCGAACAGCATCGTGCCCGGCTTCACGCAGGCCGCCCAGTAGTCGACGTCGGCCTTGCCGGTACCCATTCGGGTCTCCAGCGGCTTCTTCGAGATGGACTTGTGCGGGAAGACGCGGATGTACAGCTTGCCCTGGCGGCGCAGGAAGTGCTGCGCCGCGATGCGGCCGGCTTCGATCTGGCGCCCGCTCACCCAGTGGGTGTCGAGCGCCTGGAGGCCGTAATCGCCGTAGGCGACGTAGTTGCCGCGCGTGGCGTTGCCCTTCATCTTGCCGCGCTGCATCTTGCGGTGCTTGACTCGTTTCGGCATCAAGGCCATGGTTCAGTCCTCTCTGGGTCCGTTGGTCGTTGGGGAACTCAGCGACGTCCGCGGGCGCGCGCACGGCCGCCGGCAGCCTTCGACTGGTATTCCTCTTCCTGGTTGCTCGAGTACAGGCCCTTGAACACCCACACCTTGACGCCGATGACGCCGTAGGTGGTGGACGAGTGGGCGACGGCGTAGTCGACCTGCGCCTGCAGGGTGGTCAGCGGGATGCTGCCCAGGCGCGAGTCGAGCTGGCGGCTCATCTCGGCGCCGCCGAGGCGGCCCGACAGGAGGATGCGGATCCCCTTCGCGCCGTTCTGGATGGCGTTCTCGCAGCGCTGCTTCAGGACGCGGCGGAAGTTCGCACGCTTCTTGAGCTGCTCGCCCATGGTCTCGGCGATGAGCTTGGCGTCGATTTCCGGGTTGCGGACCTCGACGACCTGCACGGCGACCTTGCGGCCGGTCAGCGCCTGCAGTTCATTGACGAGCTGCTCGCGGCTGGCACCCTTCTGGCCGAGCACCTGGCCCGGACGGGCGGTCTTGATGATGACCGTGAGTTCCTCGCGGGTGCGCTCGATGTGGATGTCGCTCACCGCGGCGAACGGCGGGGTGCGGTTCAGGCGCTTGTCGATGTAGGCGCGGATCTTGTGGTCTTCCACGAGGAGCTCGCCGAAGAGCGCCTTGGGGGCGAACCAGCGGCTCTTGTGGGCCTCGGTGACGCCGACGCGGAAGCCGAACGGATGAACTTTCTGTCCCATGTGGTGCTCCGGTTACTTGGTGTCCACCGCCACGATGATGTGGCTGGTGCGCTTCATGATCGGGTGCGCGCGGCCGCGGTCCTTCTGCTGGAACCGCTTGATGGTCGGGCCCTCGTCGACACGGCTCTCGACGACGACCAGGCGCGACACGTCGGCGCTGGCCTGCTCGGCGTTCGCGATGGCGCTCTTGAGCACGCCCTTGACGAAGTAGGCGCCGCGGCGCTTCGAGAACTCGAGCTCGGTCAGCGCATCGGCGACGCCGCGGCCACGGATCAGGTCAGCGACCAGACGGGCCTTGCGCGGCGCGATGCGGCAGAACTTGTGTGATGCCTTGAATGCCATGGTGGTGTCCTCGGGGAACCGCGATCAGCCCTTGCTGCCTTCCGCGATGCCTTCCTTCTTGTTGGTGTGTCCCTTGAAGGTCTTCGTGAGCGAGAACTCGCCCAGCTTGTGGCCGACCATGTCCTCGGTGCAGTACACGTCGATGAACTTGCGGCCGTTGTGGACCTGGAACGTGAACCCGACGAACTCGGGGACGATGGTGCACGCGCGCGACCAGGTCTTGATCGCGGTGCGCTTGGTGCTGCCCGAGGCCTTCTCCACCTTGCGGTAGAGCTTCTCGTCGACGAACGGGCCCTTCTTCAGTGATCGTGACATGGTTCAGGTCCTGTGGTTCAGAGCTTGAGCTGGCCGTAGCGACGGCTGAAGCGACGACGCAGGATGCGCTTGTCGCTCGACTTGCCATAGCGGCGGGTACGACCGCCCTTGGCCTGCGTGCCCGATGCGTTGGTCGGTTCCTGGCCGCCCTTGGAGCGACCTTCACCACCGCCGTGCGGGTGCTGGTGGTGGCTCATGGCCACGCCACGCGTGCGCGGACGGCGGCCGAGCCAGCGCGCGCGACCGGCCTTGCCGAGGACGACGTTGGCGTGGTCGGGGTTGCCGACGGCGCCGATGGTCGCGCGGCAGTCCAGGCTGACCTGGCGGATTTCGCCGGACGGCATCACGAGCGTGCCCCAGCGGCCTTCCTTGTTGGAGAGGCGCGCCGCCATGCCCGCGCTGCGGACGAGCTTGCCGCCGCGGCCGGGGATGATCTCGACGTTGTGCACGTCCATGCCGGCGGGCACGTGGGCCAGCGGCATGCAGTTGCCCGGGCGGGGATCGATCGCCGACTTGCTGCTGGTGACGGTGTCACCGGCGGTGAGGCCCTTGGGAGCGAGGATGTAGCGACGCTCGCCGCAGGGGTACTCGACCAGCGCGATGTGGCACGAGCGGTTCGGGTCGTACTCGATGCCGATGACCTTGGCGGTCACGTCGAGCTTGTTGCGGGTCCAGTCGATGAGGCGGTAGCGGCGCTTGTGGCCGCCGCCCTGCTGGATGACGGTGAGCTTGCCCTGGCAGTTGCGGCCGCCGGTCTTGTGGAGCGGGCGGAGCAGGCTCTTCTCGGGGCGCTTCTTGGTGACCTCGGCGTGGATGTTCACGCTGGCGTTGCGCCGGCCGTTGGTGACACGCTTGTAGACGCGGATTGGCATCGTTCAGGCTCCGTGGCTCAGAAGAGCTCGATCTTGTCTTCGGGGTGGATGCGCACGATCGCGCGCTTGGTGACCTTGGCGGGAACCAGGCCGAACTTGTAGATGCGGTCGCGGCCACGGCGGTTCTGCGTCTGGACGGCCAGCACGCGGACCTTGTAGATGGCCTGGATCGCGTTCTTCACGTCGGTCTTGGTGGCGCGACGGTCGATCTCGAACACGTACTGGTTCGCGGCCTCGTTGGACGCGGTCGCCTTCTCGCTGAGCAGCGGGCGACGGATGACGGTGGTGGCTTCCATCACGTGGTCTCCTTGGCGAAGGCGCTCTCATCGAGGAACGACTGCAGCGATGCCTTGTCGACCACGAGGTAGCGGTGGTTCAGCAGGCCGTACGCGCAGAGCTGGTCGACGCTGCAGCAGTCGACGCCGGCGAGGTTGCGGGCCGACTTCAGCGCGTTGTCGTTGCCCGGGGCGAGCGCGACCAGGCAGGTGCGGTCCACGCCGACGGCGCGGATCAGCTTGGCGAAGTCGGCGGTCTTGGGCGCCTTGAACGACAGCGAGTCGATGCACTTGACTTCGTTGTCGACGAGCTTGGCCAGCAGCGCGTTGCGGTTGGCCAGGCGGCGCATCTTCTTGGGGAGCTCGGAGCGGAAGTCCTCGCGGGTGCGGGTCTTCGCGAAGGCCACGCCGCCGCCCTTGCGGTTGGGCACGCGGGCTGCACCGACGCGAGCGTTGCCGGTGCCCTTCTGCTTGTAGAGCTTGCGGGTCGAGCCCTCGACGGAACCGCGGCTCTTGGTGCGGGCAGAGCCCTGCCGCTGGTTGCCGTGGGTCGTGACGTAGGCCTGCTTGAGGAGCGCAACGCGCACCTCGCCGCCGAGCGTGGCGGGGTCGATCTTGAGCGAGTCGACCTGCTTGCCTTCCTTGTTGTAGATGGGAAGTTCGATCATGGTTCTTTCCTTCGGCGGGGTTCTCCCGCCATGCGCCTTGCCTGCCTTGCCCCAATCACTTCCGAGGGCTCGGACCGGCTTGACTCAGGTCCAACAGTCTTGTCGCGACCCCGCGGTTCCCGGCCAGCCTGCGCCCGGTGGGCGTCAGGTGGGGAGGGCCTGCGGGATCATCCAGGTCACTTGCCGGCCTGGATGCGCGCCTTTCGCTTGTAGAGCCGGTTGCTGGCTCGGATGAACAGATAGCCGTTGCTGGCCCCGGGCACGGCGCCCTTGACCAGGATGATGTTCTTGTCGGCGTCGATCGAGACGACGTCGAGGCAGCGGACGGTCACGCGCTCGTCGCCGAGGTGACCGGCCATCTTCTTGCCCTTCTTGATCTTCGCACCGTGGCCACGGTCGGTGCCGTGGCTGCCGATCGAGCCCGGCGAGCGGTGCTTGCGCTCGGTGCCGTGGCTGGCGCACAGGCCCTTGAAGTTCCACCGCACCATGGTGCCGGTGAAGCCCTTGCCCTTGCTGGTGCCGACGACGTCGACGAACTTGGTGCCGTCGAGGCAGCTGGCATCGATGCGCTGGCCGAGTTCGAAGCCCTTGGCTTCGTCATCGCTCGCGCAGCGCACTTCGCGGTGCACGCGCAGCGGATCGCTGCCGGCCTTGGCATCGTGGCCGATGACGGGCATGGTGGAGTTGCGGGCGGCCATTTCCTCGAAGCCGAGCTGCACGGCGGCGTAGCCATCGGTCTCGGTGGTCTTGACCTGGGTGACGACGCAGGGACCGGCCTGGATCACCGTGACGGGGATGTTCTTCCCGTCGGCGGTGAAGTAGCGCGTCATTCCGATCTTCTTTCCGATGATGGCTGGCATGGCTCGATGCTCGGTTCGGGGACTGGCCAGAGGTCACTCGGACTTGGCCCTTGCGGGACACTCCGGCGCGATGGGCGCCGGATGACGGGGTGATTCGGTTACGCCTTGATCTTCACGAAGACGCCGGCGGGCACGACGAGGCGGTTCAGCGCGTCGATGGTGCGCGCGTTGGGTTCGGTGATGTCGATGATGCGCTTGTGCGTGCGGATCTCGAACTGCTCACGCGACTTCTTGTCGATGAACGGCGAACGGTTGACCGTGTAGGTCTCGCGGCGGGTCGGAAGCGGCACGGGCCCAGCGACGCGTGCGCCGCTGATCTTGGCCTGCTCGACGATTTCCTTGGCGCTCGCATCGAGCACCTGGTGGTCGTAGGCTTCCATTCGGATTCGAATCCGTCCGTGCATGTTCGTTCGTGCCTTGGTTTCTAGGTTCGTTCGTCGTCTTCCCTGCAGTCGAGGCACCAAGCGGACGCTGCGGGGATGACCCGTCCGGTTGGGGGGAATCGGCAAGAGTAGCGATCTTCCGCAATCTGTCAATGCGGGTTGAAGGTGAATGCCAAGTGAATAGGATGCTGCGATGGCAAGCGATTTCGTTATGAGGACATGCGCGGTCGTGCTCTGCGCCGTGATGACGACGGACGCGGTCGCCCAGCGCGGTTCATCCACGCCGACGAACGACCAGCCACCTGCACGAGCCACGCCGCCGGGCGGCAGTGCGCCGAAGAAGCCGACTCCCCCGCGGGCAAAGGACGCCGATGGATCCGAGAACGCACCGAGGCGTGAGCCCGGCGACGGCGCGTCGGCCGCTCCTGCCCCTCCGAAGGCCCGAGCAAAGTCCGAGAACGACACGGGGGCCACTGCCAAGTCCGAGAACACCAGGCCCGCCCGCCAAGTCCCGGTCTCCCTGCAGCCCGAGGCGACCGCGATCGAGTCGCTCGGCATGACGCTGCACCTGCCCAAGGGCTCGGTGTTCGCGCGCGACATGCAGAGCGCGACGCCCGCGTTCGTGCTCGATGACCAGCAGGATCCGCCGCGCTACCGCTGCCGCCTGTCGATCCTCGTGCCGAGCGAGCTCGACGCCAGCTGCCAATCGCTCGTCGCCGATCACCTGCATGCGATGCAGGATCGCGGCCAGAAGCCCACGATCCTCGCGAACGAACTGCTGCCCTGCGGCGAGCGGGATGGACGGCTCTTCTACGCCAGCGTTCCCCTGGACGAATCGACCACCGCGGTCACCGGCTGGTACCTGGTGCAGATCGCACCGAGCCAGTTCCTGGTGTGCAGCGTGGTGTCGAGCGCGCTCGACTTCCCTCCGGTGCGCTCGACGCTCAAGGACTTCTTCGGCAGCTGGGACTTCGCCGATCGCGATGCACTCGCCGTGCGCCAGGTCGAGCGGCTCAAGGCAGGCTCGGAACTGCTCGAGCGCATCGATGCCGCGGCGCTGCGTGCCGCAGCATCGCCCACGCCCCGATGGTTCCGCATCCACCGGCTCGATGCGGACGGCCGGCCCCGGGAGATCGGCTACATGACGCTGTCCTCGCGGCCCGGGCTGCGCGGAGAAGTCGATCCGAGCCGGGATCCGCAGCGGTTCGCGGGCATCGACCGCGACGAGGGCCTGCTCACCGTCATCCAGTCGCGCACGGTGCTCAGCGTGAAGGACGGCGCATTCACCGATACGGCTGCGCGCTTCTGGACCGCGTGGGACCGTCAGAGCGAGAGCTGGTCGGCCATCGCGACCGATCGCATCGGCAAGAAATCCCGCAGCTTCGCCGAGACCGGCCTTCGCCCACCGCCGACGGCTGCGCAGCCGCTGCCGATCCTTCGCGTGATGACGACCAGTGCGCGCATTCCCGACGGCACCGAACTCGAGTGGGAGCCGGACCCGCGCTACTACCTGTCGCAGGGCGAGCTCTGGCACCTCGGGCGCCTGCTGCCGCGCGATGGTTCGTTCACCGGTGAGTTCGGGATCGCCGCCTACGACGGCCGGCTGGCGCAACTGCCGATCCGCCAGGATCGATGGTCGCGCGACGGCAAGCAGTGGCTGCTGGAGTCGCAACCCGGCCGCGACAAGCCCGTCGAGAAGATGTGGTTCGATGCCGATGGCTCGCTCGCCAGGCGCGTCGAGGCCGACGGCACGACGACCGAGCGCTCGACGCAGGACGACATCAAGGCGCGCTGGAAGGCCGCAGGATTGCCGATCCAATGACGGCGCCGACGGCCAGCTTCGAACCAGCGTGCCGGCGTGCGCATCGGGGATCCCGGCGTTTCGCTCGACGATCCGCCGTGGCCATGCTCGCAGCACTGGCAACCATGACCGGCTGCACGCCGCCCAAGGCGACCTACGCCTTCCGCGCCTCGCCGCTCGAAGGCGACCACGCCGTCGCGTTGACCGGCGACGAGATCATGGGCCGGGGCCGTCCGCCGGAGCAATGGGTCGAGGTGGCCTCGGGGCGTGCCCTCACGGAACGCTTCCCCGAGATCGGCGCCATGGACGTCGACGGCATCGGGGATGAGCTCAAGCGATACAGCCGGGACGACCAGGGGTGCTGGTTCCTCGACTCCGTCGACGCCATCGGCGATCGCTCCCGGAGCGAATTCTCGCCGCCCCTGGGCATGGCCCCCGCACGCCTCGCACCGGGAGAGATCTCGACGGCCGAGGCGCAGATGCGCGTGACGTACCTGAAGAGCGGCGAGGCGCGCACGCAGGGTCCATCGCGGCGGACGCTCGAGCACGCCGGCGCGGTGCTGGCCGACCTGCCGACCGGACCGGCCGTGGTCCAACTGATCAAGGTCCGATTCGAATCGACCATGACCAGCGCCCAGGCCATCCATGTCTCGGAGGTGTACGTGCTGCCCGGGGTCGGTCCCGTGGCGGAGCGCACGAGCGACCTCGTCCGCGTGTTCGGGCTGCGGCTCCGGGAGTCGTCCCACGAGTTCGTCCGGGACCTCCAAGGCGTGGCGGTCCGGCGCTGAGGCGCTTCGGGCGCATCAGGACGAAACCAATGGCCATCAGCGACGAACACGCCGACATGCCGGTCGCCCAGCGCACCCTCGTCGCGATTCCCGTCCATGACGAGGCCGAGCACGTCGACCGCGTGCTCGAGGCCGTGCGTCCCTTCGGCATCGACATCCTGGTGGTCGACGACGGCAGCACCGACGACACGCCTCGGCTCGTGGCCAGGCAGCCGGTGCACTGCATCCGGCACCCGGTGAACCAGGGCTACGGCCAGTCGCTGCGCGATGCCTTCGCGTTCGCCGCGGCCCACCGCTACGACTGGGTCATCACGATGGACTGCGACGAGCAGCACGAGCCCAGGTTCATCCCAGACTTCCTCCACGCCATCGAGTCCGATGATGCCGACATCGTCAGTGGCTCGCGCTACCTGAACACCGAGGGCGACGATGCACCGGCCGACCGCCGACGCATCAACCGCACGATCACGGCTGAACTGAACGAGGCGCTCGGCTGGTCGCTGACCGATTCGTTCTGCGGCTTCAAGGCGCACCGCACCGCCGCGATGTCGCGCCTGCGTCTGGACGTGACCGGCTACGACTTCCCGTTGCAGTTCTGGGTGCAGGCAGCGGCGCTGCGGCTCCGCGTGCGCGAGATCCCCGTGTCGCGCGTGTACGTCGACCTGAACCGCACCTTCGGCAACGGGCTGGATGATCCGTCGCACCGCCTGGCCACCTACCGCGCCACGCTCGCGCGCGAACTGGCTCGCATGGACGAGCTGCGCAGGCTCGATGCCCTGGCACGGCTGGACCAACCGGCCCGGCGCCCCGCAGCCCTGCGCCTGGCATGAGCATCGATGCCATGCAGGCAGGACCGTTGGAGGGCGTGCTTGCGGAGAGCCGCGCCCACCTCGGCATCCCGACCGGCGCGCACGGCTTCGGTCACCAAGCCGGTGCCTGGCACATGGGCATCCTCGCGAAGCAGGCGACGGTCGTGCGCGCTGCGCCCCCGGGCTGCACGGTGCACGCGATCGTCGACCACGATGCGAACGACGATGCGACCGCGATCCGCGCGCCGATCCTGCGCGAGGGCCTCGTCGATGGCCTGCTGCTGCGATGGGCTCCGCAGGTCGATGCCCGCGCCACGGCATGGATGCCCGCGGTGCAGCGGCCCACCGGCCGCGACCGTCTGGCGGGTGCAGCCTGGGCGCTGCCCTGGCTCGGCGGGCGGCTGGAGTCCTGGTTCGATGCGCTCGCGCATCATGCCGACGCACCGAGCGTGGCCGTACAGGCGGCGCTCGCGAACCAGCGCGTACTCGCCTCGCTCGGTGCGGTCCCCTGCGCCGTCACGATCACGACCTCGTCGCTGATGACGACCGCCGTCGGGCGCGCCGTGGTGGAGCTCATGCTCGCGGACCCGGGCGCCTGCGCGCGCGCGTTCAACGCCTCGCTCGTGCATGCACCGCGCGTGGCCACGCCGCTGGCCGAACGCGGCAGCGAGAGCGAACTGCCGCTCTGGCTGAGGGGCAAGGGCGGCCTGCGACGGCGCGCGACCGCACGCGGGGTGCGTGAAGCGCTCACGGCCGGCGAACCCATCCTGCCTCGGGCGTTCGTGGCCAGCGGACTGCTGCGGCTGCTGCTGGCGCAGTTCGTGCACGGCACGGGAGGCGGCACCTACGAGCGCGCGGGTGATCACTGGTGGCGCAGCTGGATCGGCGTGCAGCCCGGGCCCTACTCGGTGGCGACCGCCACGCACCGCTTGCCGCTGCCGGGCCCCGGCGTGGCGACCCATGACCTGCACCGACGGGCCTGGACGAACCCGGAGGTGCTCGATGCCTCCGGCCGCGCACTCGATGAGCGCGCGCACCTGCTCGCGGCGGTGCAACGCGAACCCGCCGGCTCGGCGTCCCGCCGCGCGGCGTTCAGGTCACTGCGTGCGTTCGTCGATGCCCAGCGAGCACGCCACGCCCTCGAACTGGATGACCTTCGACGACGCACGCCCGGCAAGGCCCACCGGCGCGCCGAGGCGCTGGCAGCCGACCGCACCTGGCCGGCGCTGCTTCACGAGGCCGGCACGGTGGCCGGCATGTTCAGCGGGTCCGGCCGGTAGATCCTGGTATCGAGCGACCAGACGCGATCGGTGAACTCGGCCATGCCGGCACGGATCGACATGCGGTCGGCCTGGCTGATCGCGACGAAGGTCTTCGCATCGAGGTTGTCCAGCTGCGCGACGAAGATCGCCTCGGGCGTGCTCGGGAGCTTGGCGGCCCCATGCTCGGGCAGGCCGTGGTGGCTGAGCACGATGTGCATGAGCACGCGCACGGCCTCGCGCGGGAGTTCCGCGCCGCCGCGCCGCACGACGGCGGCCTTGGTCTCGAGCACGACGGCGCCGCGCACGATGTGGCCGACCAGGTTGCCATCGACGGTGTAGGCGAAGCCGCGTTCCCAATCGAGTTCCCACACCTTGCCCAGGTCGTGCAGGAAGAGCCCCATGAGCACCAGGTCACGGTTGAGCTCGGGGTACAGCGGCAGCATGCGGTCGGCCAACTCCAGCAACTGCAGCGTGTGCTGCAGCAAGCCACCGATGAACGCGTGGTGCACGCTCACCGCGGCCGGTGCGCGGCAGAAGCCCTCCATGAGGGCCGCGTCGCCGAGGTAGGCATCGGCCAGCGCCCGCATGCCGGGGTGCTCGAGCGTGCCGAGCAGGTCCTTCACGCGCGCGAACATGCCATCGATGCTGCGCGGCGTGCTCGGGAGCAGGTTGACCAGGTCGGCGGCGTCGACATCGACCGCTTCGACGCTCTCGAGGATGATCTGGATCGAACCCTGGTAGGTCTCGCTGCGACCGGTCACCCAGGCGAAGCCCGTACGCGAGACTTCCGGCAGCCGAGCTTCCTCGAAGGTCCACAGGCGCGCGGGCACCTCGCCCGTCGCATCGCGCAGGATGGTCTTGAAGAAGGGCTTGCCCATGCGGGTGTTGCCGACCTGGGGGTTCTGGAGGCCGTAGACGCCTGCAATGGCGACGCCGGGCTGGATGTCCTTGATCTTCACGTGGGGGCGGTCGGGCATGGTGGATCCTGAATGGGGAAACGGTGCAGGCTACCGGATTGTGGGCGTGCCACCGAGCCGCCAGTGCTCGAGTTCGGCGGGGATCGCGGCGGCGAGGTCCTGGGCGAGCATGCCCGCGGCCCCGTGCGACGCCGACCACCGCACGCTGGCCAGGCCGTGCAGGCAGACCGCCTGGCATGCCACGGCGAACGGATCCGCGGTGGGCTGCTGTGCCCACAGACTGCCGAGGATCCCCGCGAGCACATCGCCGGATCCGGCGGTCGCGAGCGCGCTCGTGCCCGCACGCACGCTCCACGCCTGGTCGCGGCTCGCGATGGAGCTCTCGTGCGACTTGAGCACCACGAGGGCACCGAGCGCTCGGGAGACTTCGCTTGCGCTCGCCGCCGCACCGAGGCCCAGCGCCGTGGCGAGCCGCGCGGCTTCGCCCACATGCGGCGTCAGGATCGTGGTGCCCGGTGCGCGCGCGCTGAGTCGAACCCGCAGACGTTCATCGGCAGCCACGGCATTCAGGGCGTCGGCATCCAGGACCAGCTTGCCCGCACCGAGCACCGACTCGACGATGCGCGTGGACGCCGCGCCAAGGCCCGGGCCGCAGACGACGACATCGGCGCGGAGCGCCTGCGCGGCGAGCGCGGTAGCCGCGGGTGCGACAGCCATGCCGGATGGATCGACCTCGATCGAGTGCCCGACGGCCGAGGGCGCAATGGTCAGGCCGGCCACGAGGATCGACGTGGGCATCGCCAGTTCGACGAGGCCGCAGCCTGCGCGCAAGGCACCGAGTGCCGCCAGTGCGGGGCCGCCGACCATGACCGTGGGCGGTTGCACGCATCCACCCACCACGAGCACGCGACCGAAGGTTCCCTTGTGGCCCGCGGGATCACGCGCAGCGATCCGCGGCACCTCGCTGGGCCACTGCGTCAGGCTCACGGCGCGGGCTTCCGGGCGCCGCCGACCTCGACCCCGTCGACGGCGAGGTTGCCCAGGAGCGCGACGACGCTGCCCAGGTCACCGCCCAGACCGCCATCTCCCAACGCCGTCGTGCCTGTCAGGATGTGGCCGCCGTCGAAGGGGCAGTCGGGTCGCGTGGCATCCAGATCGACCCACTTCCCGTCGATCGCAGCCTGCGTCCACATGTGCCAGCCCATGACGTGCTTGCCGCCGGCGAAACTGTCGGCATAGACCAGCCCGGTCGCCCCGCGCGAGGGAATCCCGGCGCAGCGCAGCAGCGCCGGGAT